>USJY01000036.1 GCA_900555065.1 uncultured Eubacteriales bacterium | reverse complement strand
AAGACGGCATGAACAATTCCATTTTCAACAGCACGTCGTCGTGATCCATCAACGTGCACTGCGCAATGAATTTCCCGTCCTGTTCCACCGTCCTTGTCGAGATGGCGGCCTTGCGCTCCAGCCGCGCCAGCAGGCCCAGCGCGCCTTTCAGCGCGCGTTCCCGCGCATACAGCGGCAGGCTCCGGTACAGCGCGTCGCTCGCCTCGTATCCGAGCCGGGTGAGAACCACTACGCCCTGCTCTTCATCCACGGCGAGATGGCCCGTTTCAATCAGCTCGTTGATGGACTGCGCAAGCGTGAAATACTCGACAAGGTCAGTGTTCAAAAACATATCGACCATAATCCGCGTCGGAATGGCCCGGTTGAGCTGGCTCAGGGTATAGATAATGAGGACTTTTACATCCTCTTTCTGGTACAGTGCGCCGTTTCCCAGCATATGATTTCTCCTCAGTGAATCGGTTTTTCGCGCCCGGGCATATAATTTTATGAAGCCTGAAACCGGCGCGACTATTTTTTTATATTTTACCATATCCGTCCGGCAAATAAAAGTACTTTGCTGAAAACCGGCAAACTTTGCGCAGCGCGCCTCAATCCGTGTCGCAAATTTCAGGGGAAAACCTTTAACAAGAAACCGCCGCCCAAAATACTATATAACATAAGAGTCTTTCACGGATAAGATAAGGAGAGTGTTTTTATGTATATAGCGAAGGAGAGTTTCCTCGGCGTAAACTCCGAAGCCGGCTTCTATTCCCTGTTCGAAGATTTTATCAATAAACGGTCCCGGGTCTATGTTATCAAGGGCGGACCGGGGACCGGAAAGAGCACCCTGATGCGGAGTATTGGCAAACAGGCCGAGCAGATGGGGCTTGATGTGGAATATATGCACTGTTCTTCCGACCCCGCATCGCTCGACGGCATCTATGTCAGGGAACTGGGCGCTTGCATGGTGGACGGCACGCCGCCGCACGTGCTCGAACCGCCCTATCCCGGCGCCATCGGAAATATCGTCAACATATACCCATTCTGGGACAGAGAAAAGCTCCAGGCGGCGACGGCGCAGATCAAAGAGCTGAACGGTCAGATCTCCGCGCTGTTCGACCGCACATATCTGTACTTAGGCGCCGCGGGCAAGCTGCAGCGCGACTTGCAGCAGATCGGCAACGAATTGTGCAACAGGACAAAACTCAAGGGCTATACCGAACGCATGAGCGGCAAATACCTAAAGCCCCAGAACAAGGCGCCCCACGAGGAAAAACGGCTGCTTTCCGCGTTTACGCCGGACGGCAACATATTCTACAAAAACACGCTGCAGGGGGGCATGGATAAGGTGCTTGTGTTTGAGGACGAATACGGCGTGTCGAGCAAGGTGATGGAACTGCTGCGCGTGCGCGCGCTCAAAAACGGGCACAGCATTATCAGCTGCTACCACCCGCTCATCCCGGGCCAGCTCGAGCATATTGTATTCGAGGATATCGGACTCTGTGTGTGCACCTCAAATTCCCTGCACAAAATCGAAGCGCAGCCATACTGCCGCATCAATATCGGGCGTTTTCTCGACGTGGACCGGGAAAAGCGCAACAAGGCGAAAATCGGCTTCCTCATCCGCGCGCGGGACGAAATCCTCGCCGAGGCGGTCGGGATTCTGCATTGCTGCCACAAGCTCCACGACGAGCTCGAAGAGTATTATAAGGATGCGATGGACTTCGATGCGCTCAAGACCTATGCGGAGCTGCTCGCCGACGATTTCCTGCGCCCGGCAGTATAGGCCGGAAAAAAACGCCGCCGAACCCGCGTTCATGTTCCAATGCGCGCGGGTTTTCGACATTATACAGGCACATATTAAGGCGCCGCGATAAACGCGGCGCCTTAATTGATTGTTATATTGCAGTGGCGGGCGACAGCATTCAGTTTTGCGCTGCATCCGATGCAGGCGCGTCCGGCGCGGAGTCTCCCGTGGCGGCGTCCGGAGCTGCGGCCTGGTCGTCCGGCGTCTGGACGGCGGCAGGGTCCGCGGCCTGGTCGTCCGGCGCCTGCGCGGCGGCAGGGTCCGTGGCCTGGTCGTCCGGCGCCTGCGCGGCGGCAGACGGCTGTTCCGGCTGCGGTTCGCCTCCGTCCGCGGACAGGGGCGGCAGTTCGGCTGTCTCAGCCTTCAGCTCCTCCGGTGCGGCGTCCGGGGCTGCGACGACGATCTCGCTCTGCTGCACGAGCGCGTCGCCGTTTTTCTTCACCAGCTTTTCCTGGCTCTTTTCCCGGCGACGGGGGCCGGTCTTTGCGAGCTGCCTGACGAGCAGCACGACGATATTCGTCAGAAGCAGGCCGAGAAATGCGGCGGTCAGAATAGCCACGACCATCAGCACTTCGTCGTCGGACGTAATGCGCTCATAGACGTTGCCCTGGGGTTCTTCCGGCTCCGGTTCCTCCGGCTCCGGCGGCGCAATGACCGGCGCGGCGATCTCTATATAGCGCTGCATCGTCTCTTCCTGCGTATCGAACATATAGAATCCGGACGCGCCCTCGGAATTCATTGCGTACAAAAGGTAAAACTCCGTATGGTCGCCGGACTCCAGAACCCATGCGGGCACCTGTTCACCCGCAATGTTGAGCTCCGTCTCCTTAAACCCGGCCGGAACGGTAACGCCCTCCGGCAGGCGCAACACGGTGTATTGCGCGGCCCCCAGCGACAGGCCTGTATAGGGGTACAGCACGTCCTCGTCCGGAATATAGACATAAAAGCGGCCGTCGGCGTGTTCTGCGTTCGTCATGTGGAACAGAATGAGGTTCTGCGAAGTGCCGCGCACAGCCTCGAACTCGTGGCCCTTGTATTCATAGGGGAACCGTTCAAAACCATCCGGGATCTCCACGCCGTCGAGCGTCGGCCACAGATACCGGCTCTCGCCGGAAACGGTCACTTCCGCGACCGGTTCTTCCGGCTCTGGTTCCGCTTCGCTCTGGGAGGGACGGGTACTCTGGCCACCACCGCCGCCGCTGCCGCCGCCTCCGCCATTGTTGGATACGACCGTCAGCGTCGCGCTGCTGCCGGAGGCGGGAAGAACCGCCTCGCCGCCCTCGCCGTCGCCAAAGCTCAGAAGCTGGTTTACGCCGAGAGAAATTGCGCTGCTGCCCGCGCCGATGGCTTTGAAAGTGATCGCGTAGCTCAGAGTTTTGGCCGAGCCGTCACCGAAGCCCACAATGGAGACGCTGCCGGCGCCGCCGCTGGCGCTGTTGCCAGAGACGAACTGGAGTACGCCGGGGTCATAGGTGAGGTAGGCGTCAACCGCGCCCAAAGTCTGGTCGCCGCCGCTGAAAGTAGCCGTTACCGTCACTGTGGAGCCCACCGTCACAGAGCTCGAACTGAAGGAGATCGATGTGCTTGCGGCGGACGCTGGAACTGTGAACAGGCCGATCAGAAGTGCGCAGGCGGCCAAAAGACTAATCCATTTCTTCTGCATGGTTTTCTCCCTTTACTGTACGATTTTCATAATACCGAGCAAATGCTTCTGCACGCGCAGCAGATCCAGTATGTTCACGGTCCCGTCCCTGCTCACGTCGCAGGCCGTATAGTAGGCGCCGGACTGGACTTGGACTTTCAGAAGGTGCTTCTGCACGCGCAGCAGATCCAGTATATCGCAGACGCCGTCGCCGGACACGTCGCCGTAGATTACAATGTTATAGTTTTTGTATACCTGTCGCGTCTCCTTATACAGAACCTGGAGCACATCGCCAGTCGCGACGTTTTTGGAGGATTTCTCCACGCCGGACCTGTCCACGACACGCAGGTACCCGTCCTTTACCGTCAGGCCCTTCAGCAATGTCGAAGCGGTGGTCTTTTCAGCTATTTTCGTGATCGTACCGGAGCCGATCGTATACGTTGTGCTCGAGAGCACCGGCGTGGTGTCGCCAGGCGGGTCCACCGGCTGTTCCGGCTGCTGGTTTTCCGGTTTCGGAACGGCCGATTCGGGCATGTTTTTGTACACCGGAATCCGGAATACGAGCGCGATATTGAGGTTGTCGCTGTACGCCTTTTTCATGGTCAGGCTCTCCGAGGAGGGGGCCATGATGTTCGTCATATACTGATGGGAGTAGAACGGAGCCGTCACCACGTTGAACTTCTGGAAGTACAGGGTATCCTGTCCGCAGGACACATAGCCCGACGTCAAAATCTTCGCGCCGCCCTTGATGGAACGGATCGGATCGGTCCACGGACCGTAATAGCTGGAGCTGACGTTTTTGGCGTAAATCGCGCCGTTGGTCTCGGCGCTGTTGCCGTTCGCAGTGTATGCGCCGATATTAAAGTGGTTGTAATACCCCGCGTATCCCGGCACGGTGCCGCCGGACAGACGGGTGCCCGTTGTCCCCTGTTCCTGCCGCACGCGCGACGCGAGGTGGTAGGGGCTCACGCCCAGTTCCTTCGCCGCGGCCATAAACGCCTGCGCATAGGTATAGGACGTGCCGCCGACGCTGAAGGGATGGGATTTATCCATAAACGTGCCCTTCAGTATGGATTCCACACCGGCCTCGGTATGCGAATTCTTGGAATAGGCGAGGCTCTCAAACTGGAATATGTAAGACTCGGTCAGAAAATTGCGCGGATCCATATAATATGCGACCGCGGCGCGGGAGGCCGCCACCCAGGAGTACCCGTCGCGCCCGATCTGGTTGCCGTTGGAATCGACGTCGCTCAGGTTGATATAAGCGGAGTTGCTGTCCCTGGGCACAAGGCTTTTGGGGATGACCGACTCTTCGTCAACCGCCGTGTTCCAGTCAAGCCCGGTGTGCACCGCCTCAAAGACCCAGTTGGGGTACTTTGCGTGCAGAGCGCGCAGATAGTTCTTATAGCTCTCCGGGAAACGCTGGTCGGTCAGGTACTGCTCGAAATCGTCGCTCTCGGTCACGACGTTGATATAGTCGGAGTGCACGTAACCCGTGACCGTCGCGCCGCTTTCGACTTTGCAGTTGACCTTGTACCAGAGGGATCCGGACACCGTGGTTTCATCCAGGATGGTAACCGTGTCGCCCGTATTCAAATAGCCGACGATATTCGAGCTGTCGCTCGTGTCCGGCGCCGAACGCACGCGCAGCGCGTCGCCGCGCACAATCCCCACGCGGTTGCCGGCCGCTTCGACCGCGCCGGACAGAGACAGCGCGTCGGACAGGGGCAGCGCGCCCGACAGAATCACCGCGCACAGGAGAAACGCCGCCGCTCTTTTCAATCGTTCTCTCAATCTAGACGCTCCTTTGCTGGAAAAACTAATGGCAAAAGTGGATTTTCGATTGGATTATGTTTTATTCTACCTCTTTTTTATATGTTTTTCAAGCTCCCGAGAAAAATATGTCAACTAAATTTACATTTTTTTGCATAAAAAAAGGCGGCGGCCAAAGCCGTCGCCCTTACAGAACGCGATTATTTTGCGCCGAGCTTTTCCATCAGCAGCCCCCACCACTCGGCCAGCTTGAACTTGACCTCGACCTGCGGGCGCGCGTCCGAACTGACGAATTCCATTTCATTGGCGTCGAGCACGTCCTCCATGATCTCGTCGTTGCCGGCGACCGAGCCGGAGAAACACAGGGGCGGATAGAGCACGCACCACCAGTTTTTTCCCTCTGCCGCGCCGATTTCGATGCGGACCGCGTCGTAATACCCGGCGGGCAGGCGTATGCCGCCTTCATAGGCTTTTGTAGGAAAGAACTGTTCCCCAACCGTCACGACGACGGGATAATCGTACCCCTCTTCCGCAATGATCTGCAGCGCGGCCTGCTGGAGCGCCGCCGTATTGCGCGCCGCGATCGCGTACGCGGCGTCGCGGTCGCCCGCTTCGGAGAACAGGGCGCGCGCTTTGTCCAGCACGCCGTCGCGCACCTTGAGCTTGAGCGCCTGGTCGGCTTCGGAATCGGAGTTCGCGAGCACGTGCAGGCGAAGTACGTCTTCACGCACCTGCTGGGCCTGGCGCGCGGAGGAATATGTGGTGAGCGTCATTGTGAGAATGAGCCCGATAAACAGCGCGGAGAGAATCCGTTTGAACATGTACAACCAACCCTTTCCTTTGATAGCCTGAGTATTGACGAAACGGCGGCTCTGTATGCAGACGGATTGCCAAATTCTTTAAAAGCGCGCAAAAACGGCGCGGTCCTGACGGACCGCGCCTGGTGCGCAATAAGCGGGCGGTTATTCCGTGCGCAGAGCCTCGACCGGATCTTTGCGCGCCGCGATACGCGCGGGGATAAAGCCGCCGAGCACAGTGAGCAGAACGCTCACGACCAGCAGCGCCAAGGCGTGCAGCGGGTTCATCCGAGCCACGTTCTCAATATTGGTCAGCTGCAACAGGATCGAGTTTACCGGGAAGAGCAGCAGCCGCGCAATGCCGATGCCAAGCAGGCCCGAACAAACGCCTACAATAAAGGTTTCGGCGTTGAACACACGGGATATATCCTTTTTCCGCGCGCCCAGCGCGCGCAGCACGCCGATCTCCTTCGTGCGTTCCAGAACGGAGATATAGGTGATGATTCCGATCATCAGCACCGAGACGACAAGAGAAATGGCGGAAAAGGCGATGAGTACAATGGTAATGGCGTTCATGATGTCGCCCGAAAGGTCGGAGATCATGGCGGCAAGGTCGTTGTAGAGGACCATATCCTCGTCCGCTCGGCCGCGGTTGTACGCGTCAAGATAGTCCAGGATCTGGTTTTTGGCATCGAAGTCGACCGGGAAGATATTGATCATTACCGGGGCGGTTTCCGCGCCGAGATAGGAGAGCAGGGTCTGCCTGGTCACACCATCCTCCGCCTGCGCGGAAAAGCGTTCCCCGGTCATCACGTTGTAGTCGGCTTCCCGCTGCGCACGGACAATGGCGGAATCCTCCGCCTGCTCCATCACGTACTCGAGCAGAGCGGGCGTATAGGCCAAGCCCTCGCTGAGGATGGACAGGTAGCTTCCGTCCTTGATGCGGACGATCCCGCAGATGCGCAGCGTCAACCCGTCTCCGCTTTCATAGAGCGATTCCAGATCGGGGTTGGGCAGGAAAAAGCCCTCGCGCTCCACGTAATAACTGTCGTTCGTCACGAGCTTCAGCTGCGTTCCAAGCACGTCGTCAAACGAAAGCGGGCCATCGCTGTCCAGGCCCAGCGCTTCCAGCGCCTGCTCGCTTACGCGGTTTTTATTGTCCACGACGAGCAGCACGTCAGTTTTGTCCTGCGGCATGGAACCGGCAAGCACGTCGTAATTGAGCGCGACGATGCCCTCCGAATCCCCGTTCGTCTCCGGCAGGCAGGTCATACTGAGCCGGTCCGTGCCGACGGGCAGCACGCCGTCCCCGGTTTCGGCCAGCAGGTTTAAGCCGACGGCATAGGTATAGGATATATCGGACGCGAGCGCCGGGTCCATATCACGGATATACTGCGCATATTCGTTCGTAATCTCATTTTTATGGGCTACCGCGTTTTCCTGCGGGTCGTACGGATACACCTCTTTTACGTCCGGATATGCGTCGTCGGACGTGCCGATCATATCTGCGCGCATCTGCGCCATGGTATCCGCGTCCACTGTCATGGCGCTGCGGCTGATCATAATCGGAAAGCCGGCGAGCGTATCCGTTTCATAACGGTCGATCTGGATATCGAAGCCGTTGGACAGGGACAGGATCAGCGCGATACCGATAATGCCGATACTGGAGGCGAACGCGGTGAGCAGGGTACGGCCTTTTTTCGTCATGATATTGTGAAATGACAGGCGCAGCGCAGTGAAGAAATGCATGGCGGTCTTTTTTGCGCGGTAGCCGGCGCCGGCGCGTTCGCCCGCGCCGACGGGATTGGTATCGCCCACGATCTGCCCGTCTTTCAGCTCGATAATCCGGGTGGCGTACTGTTCGGCGAGCTTTGGGTTGTGCGTGACCATGATGACGAGCTTATCCTTTGCGATTTCACGGATCAGGTCCATAATCTGCACGCTCGTCGCCGAGTCGAGCGCGCCGGTCGGCTCGTCGGCCAGGATCACGTCCGGGTCGCCTACCAGGGCGCGCGCGATAGCCACCCGCTGCATCTGCCCGCCCGAAAGCTGGTTGGGACGTTTCAGCGCGTGTTCTTTGAGCCCGACCCGTTCCAGCGCTTCCAGGGCGCGGCGGCGGCGCTCTTTCCTGGACACGCCGCTGAGCGTCAAACTCATCTCCACATTACTCAGCACGTTGATATGCGGAATCAGGTTATAGCTTTGAAATATAAAGCCGACGCTGTTGTTGCGGTATGCGTCCCAGTCCACGTTTTTGAAGTCCTTTGTCGACTTGCCGTTTATAATCAGGTCGCCGCTGTCGTAGCGGTCCAGGCCGCCTATGATATTGAGCATGGTCGTTTTGCCCGAACCGCTTTCGCCCAGCACAGCCGTAAATTCGCTCGGCCGGAATGCGATGCTGACCTGTTTGAGCGCATCCTGCGTAAATTCGCCGGCGCGATAGCTCTTTGTGACGTTTTTCAGCTCTAAAATATGGATCACCTCAAAAAAGTTTCGTGAAACGCCGCAGGCAAAGAGCCGTTCGCGGCGGGGCCATGCAAAGTATATGCGCGTGCGCCGCGGCAATTCAACCGTAATTTATGAATTTTCCAAAGATGAACTGCAAACAGGCGCCGCCGCTTAAAACGGCATGGGCGCCGGAGAGCCCGGATAGAGAAACTGCGCTTTGCCGCAGGCGCGCGCCAGAGCTGCCGGCGGCTCTTTCTCCGTGACGATACAGTCAAAAACGTCCAGGTCCGCAAGCCGGAACTTATAGCGCTTGCCGAACTTGGAACTGTCGCACAGCAGAATCCGGACCCGGGCGCGGTCGATCATAGCTTTTTTGACATAGGACTGCTGTACGCTCGCCTCATAGACTCCGTCTTCATCCAGGCCGTACGCCGAGAGGATGCACAGGTCGGCGTTGAACTGGCGGATGAACTCGACCGTCTGTTCGCCGACAAGCGACGGACTGCCCATCCGGGTATACCCGCCCGTCACCAGCAGATCCTCCAGTTTTCTGTCCAGAAGCAGCCGGGCCGTTTCCAGTCCGCTGGTGATGACGGTAAAGCTGCTGGCATAGGGGATTTCGCGGCACAGGCTTGCGGTCGTCGTACCGGAATCCATGAACACGGAACCGTTGGCCGGGATCAGCGGCAGGCACAGACGGGCGATCGTTTCCTTGGCTTCGGTATTGTCCGCCTCGCGCAGCCGGTAATGCTTCTCTTTGGACGTTGTAACAATAATGGAGGCTTTGCCCCTGCTGCGCGTAACGGCGTGCATGCGCTCCAGC
>USJY01000035.1 GCA_900555065.1 uncultured Eubacteriales bacterium | reverse complement strand
AAAATGTATGTTCAATTTTTTTACAAATTTGTATTATAAGTATATCATGACGATTCCATATACGCAAGATTTTTTTGTGCGGTGATATAATATATACCAACAATACTCCGCCTTATTGGACATGCACGCACTCTTCCGCACTTCGGCTCGCTGCCTCAAGTAAATCACCAGCCGCTTTTTCCGGCACCCTCTTCCCTTTGTTTTTGACCTGGATTTTGCTGCGCCTGTGTGCATACATTCCTTCTTCATACACAAACAGCCATGTCAAAAGAAAAAAACGCCCGGCTAAAAAAGGCCGGGCGCATAACAATATCATAAGCGCGGGTCATTCCCGTCCGCTCCAGCAGTAGGTGCAGAGCTTACAGGGCGGCAGGGAGACGGCGTCGGTCAAATCTCCGAGTTTAAGAAATTTGAGCGAAGAAAACTGCATTTTATCACACATGCAGGACACCATGTCCTGATACTTTTCGCCCGTGTCGTCAGCGTAACGGTAGGCCAGTTCGTCGTCGCACCGGCCCTCAATTTCCTGGATAATTCGCCGCGTAATCAGCTCCATGGGCGAAGTGGAGCGTGAAAAGTTGATATATTTACAGCTGAACATGATCGGCGGGCAGGCAGGCCGCACATGCACCTGCTCCGCACCGTTGCGGTAGAGAAAATCCGCCGTTTCCTTCAGCTGCGTTCCGCGTACGATCGAGTCGTCGATAAACAGCAGTCTGCGCCCGCGAACAAGCTCGTCTACCGGTATGAGCTTCATGCGCGCGATCAGATCGCGCTGGCCCTGGTCCCGCGGCGTAAAGCTGCGCGGCCAGGTCGGCGTGTATTTAATCAGCGGCCGGGTAAAGGGTACGCCTGAACGCTGCGCGTATCCGATCGCATGCGCGATACCCGAGTCCGGCACGCCGGCGACGGAATCGATCGGCATATCGCCGTCCTGTTCCGCAAGGTGCGCGCCGCAGCGATAGCGCATATTTTCCACGTTCACGCCCTCATAGCTCGAAGACGGATAACCATAATACGTCCACAAAAAAGAGCATATGCGCATCTCATCGCCCGGCGGAGAAAGCTGCTCCACCCCCTCCGGCGTGAAACGGACGATCTCGCCCGGACCGAGCTCGGACAGCTGGCGGTAGCCGAGGTTCAAAAAGGCAAACGATTCAGAGCTGACGCACACCGCGTCCTCTCTCCCACCCAGTACGAGCGGGGTGCGGCCCAGCTTGTCCCGCGCTGCGATCACGCCGTCCCTGGTGAGAATGAGCATGGACATGGAGCCGTCAATCAGCTCAAACACACGGTGGATACCTTCTACAAACGAGGCGGAGCCGTCAATAATGGTTGCGACAAGCTCGGTAGAGTTGACCTGCCCACGGCTGCCCTCAAGAAAGTGCCGGCCGCCCTTTTTAAAGGCGAGCGACAGCAGCTGCTCGACGTTATTGATTTTACCAACGCAGGCAATGGCATAGTCGCCTAAATGGGATTTCACGACAAGCGGCTGCGAATCGGTATCGCTGATACAGCCGATTCCGCTGTTTCCCGTCATTTCCGCAACGTCGTTTTCAAACTTCGTTCGAAACGGCGAATTCTGTATATTGTGTATTACCCGGGTAAAGCCGACGTCGCCCAACACGGCCATGCCGCCTTTGACCGTGCCGAGATGCGAATGATAATCCACCCCGAAAAACAGGTCGTACGCGCAGTTTTGCTTCCCTGTGACTCCAAACAATCCGCCCAAATGACGTTCCCCCTATTGTGATTTTATTTTATTATTATACATGAAAAACGGCCCGCCGTCCACCCATTCTCTCAGATTGCTCGATTTTGGCAATCTGCTATATGGAAAATACACATTTTGTCCTGATTTCGTAGCCCTGCGCTCATATTTGAAGCCCGCCTGCAAACAATACAGGTAAGAGAAAGGAGTGCCGATAATGACAGTCAATTTTACGGATAAAGAGCTGGAGCTTCTCGACGACATTGGGTTCAATTTCGACGTGCGCGGCGATCTTACGCCGGAACAGGTGCAGTGGATCTGCCAGAAGGTGCCGGAACACTACGCCTATAACGGTATGGACCAGGGCGGGGACTACGTGAAAAGCATCGGAAAAACCTGTAAGAGGATTCTCCAGAAACTGAGCTGAATCGGCGGCCGCCCAAACCATGGGCGGCCGTTTTTATCAAGAAAGAGGCCGGCGCATACAGCGCCGGCCCATATGGGGGGAAGAGGAAGAAATTAGTAGGATACCACAAACACGTCAAACCCGCTTGAGGGACGGTTTGCCACCAGCTTTTCATCAGTTACAAGAGATGTTACAAACATAATGTATTTATCGTCGTCGCCGTGCGATACATAGCAGTTCTCCGTCGCCCGCAGCAAACCTGTTTCGGGCAGGGCCGATGCGGCTGTGAACGTAAAGGTCTTGTTGTCCGTCGTAGTAATGGAACTTACGTTCACCTGCCAACTGCCGCCCACGCCGGGGACAGGGTCGGGCTGATCGGCAAAGTACCAGCTCGCCTCGACATCGATCTCGCCCGGGCAGTTGTGCTGCATGGTGACGGGGTGAGAGAATGTCACGTTGACAGTCGTATCGTTCACCTTTGTAACGTCGGTCACCTGCAGCGGTATATTATAGGATACGGCGAATACGTCGTAGCCGTTCGGCCCGCCTGGATCCGTCGCGGACAGCTTGCGCCCGGTATCCAGCGAAGTTACGTTGACGCAGTCGTCCTCATCGCCCTGCGTAATATAATACATTTCGCTGAATCGGAGCAGGCCCTCCGCCGGCAAGTCCGAGGCCGCGGTGAAGTACCACGTTTTATTGTCGTCAGAGTGCGTGACTGTCGACACCGGGATCTGCCAGCTATCCCCCGTTCCAGGGGTCGGATTCGGTGAATCGGCAAAGAACCAGTGCGACGCTGCGCTGCCACCCGCGGGGCAGACATGCTCCATCGTGACCGCCTCGTTAAATGTCAGCGCTACGGTGCTCTCGCTTACAATATCCACATTTACAACGCCCAGCGCAGGGAACGCATATGCGACGGCGTATACATCAAACGCCGTGCTGCCCGCAGGGTCCGTCGCTTCAAGCGTCGTACTGTCGAACAGGGATTTTACAGTCTGGACAAGGCTGTCCTCGTCGCCATTCCCGTTTCCGCGGCAGTTTTCCGTAACGCGGAGCACGCCTGTTTCCGGAAGCGCCGAAGCCGCGACAAACCGCCATGTCCGATTGTCTGCAGACGCGGTCACGCTCGTTACGTCGATCTGCCAGCTGCCGTCCACGCCGGGGATGGGATTGGCTACGTCCGCAAAATACCAGTGCGCGGCTGTAGAGATCTCGTTCTGGCAGTCATGGGTCATTGTGACGGGGTGTGAAAAGGTGACGTCCACTGTCGTACTGTTCACCGTTTTAACCTCTGTGATGGCGAGCGGCACGTTATAGGACACGGCGAACACGTCGTAGCCGTGTATGCCGCCGGGATGCGTTGCGGGCAGTTTCTTGCCGTTTTCAATGGACGTTACGTTGACAAAGTCGCCCTCGTCGCCCTGGGTGATATAGCACATTTCGCTGAACCGAAGCACGCCCTCCGCGGGCAGGTCCTCAGCCGCAGTGAAATACCAGGTGAGATTGTCCTCTGTTGTTACGCTCGAAACGGAGATCTGCCAGCTGTCGCCCACACCGGGATTGGGAAGGGCCGTATCCGAGAAGAACCAGTGCGCAGCCGCAGAGCCGCCCGCAGGGCAGGCATGGCTCATAGTGACTGTTTCGCTGAACGTGAGCGCTACGGTTCTGTCGCCGATGATTTCCGTCTTTACGACAGCAAGCGGCGCCTGGGGGATTGTATAGCCGATTGCAAACACGTCAAAGCCCTCTGTTCCGGCAGGATGCGTCGCCACCAGCTGTACGCCGGTACTGGACGCGCTGACGGCCTTGACATAACTGTCCGCGTCGCCGCCTACACTCTTGCAGTTTTCTACAACCCGTAGAACGCCTTCCGAAGGAAGGGCCGATTCCGCCTGGAACGACCAGGTGACGTTATCCGTTGTTGTGACGCTGGAGACGTTGATCTGCCAGCTGCCGTTGACGCCCGGATTGGGCAGCGCGCTGTCTGAAAAATACCAGTGCACGTTGTCCGCGTGGTTCTGTTCGCATTCATGGTCCAGTGTTACGGCCTGGTTAAACGTCAGGTTGACGGTCCGGTCGTCAACAATGGTCACGTCCGTCACCTCAACCGGCATAAAATTATAGGAATACGGGACGGCGAACACATCGAACTTATCCACGCCCTGCGGATCGTTGGCGACCAGCTGATCGCCGGAGATGCGGGAACGGACGACCTGTACCAGAGAGTCCGCATCGCCCGTGCCGGTGCGGCAGTTTTCAGTCACGCGCAGCACGCCGGAGGCCGGAAGCGTGGACTCCGCCTGGAACGACCAGGTGATGTTGTCCTCCGTCTGTATGGACGTGATATTTACCTGCCAGCTGCCGTTGACGCCCGGATTGGGGTCGGCGCAGTCCGCAAAGAACCAATGGCCATGCAGCTTGTTGCCGTTTTCGCATTCATGGTTCATCGTAACCGCCTGATTGAACGTAACCTCAACCGTAGTCGGATCCGTGACGGTCACATCCACAACGCTGATGGGAACGGTATTGGGAATCGGCGTATCCTCCGTAACGTCGTCTGCAGTAAATGGGATGGCGAACAAATCACTATCCGTATCCGATACACTCGTCGCCTGGACGGATTTGCGCCGGTCGCTGGAAACCAACCCTGAAATAACGCCGTCGCTGTCGACCTGGTTGTCCTCTATCAGGCAGAGCGCGCCCGCATGGTAAGGCAGATAGCCCGCAGCTTCAAAATACCAGGTGATATTGTCTGTTGTATACGCCTTCTCTACTGTAACCTTGTCCGCAAGCGTTGTACTGCTGCTCGTAAAGAACCAGTGTGAACTCACGCCCTTGGGTGCATTGAGATATTCGAACTGGACGGGCTGGTTGAAGGTGACGGCCGCAGTTTTCTGGTCGATGGTGATATCCGTAACCGCGATCGCACCCGCAGAGTCGGATGCGGAGACCATTGTATTATACGTCGCGAGCGGCATGTACTTGATCAGGAACGACTGCCCCGCCTCTGCGCTGCTCAGGGGAAGGCCGGTGTTCATCAAAGCCGAACCGGTCATGAACTGATACGTATCGGTATCAAAGTCATACACGGCGTAAGTCGTATTCGGTTCCAGGCCGTAGAGCTTCACGTTTACGTTCGGCTGGCTGTTGTCGGGCCGGCGGAACATCTGAACAACGCCCTCGCTGGAATCCGGATCATTATACTGCCAGCCAAACCAGACGTTCTGCGTTTCGTCGTACGGTGTGAGCGGATAGTAGTCCTTCACCATGTATTCGCGTACGTCCTTGTACTGCTCTAGCATGGTAAGCAGATGACCCCAGTCAAGGCTGGCGTTCTGATACGACCACGAAACTGTGAACGACGGGCCGAAGCGGCTGCGGATATCATAGGTCGGGCTGACTTCGTCGGTCAGAATCGTACCGGTGCCGTGTACGCCGATCCAGTAGGAAAGGCCGTAGTTGTGGAGCTGTTCATTGATGGTTGTATAACAGTCGTCGCATCTCCACAGCGCGCCCGAAATCATGTTCATTTCGTGGTCGATACGCCGGCCGCCGGAAGCGCAGTTGTCAAGCATTATATCTGGGAACATGTCGAGCATGTCCTCCAGGAACTTCATATAGTTTTGAATATACTTGTTTTCCGTCAGGCCTGCGTCCACGCCTTCGGTATCTCCGTTTTGCCAGAAGTACAGCGGCGCGATATTAAAGTCCTGCCGGTAGACGTCGATTCCCTCGTCTTCAATAATACCGTAAATGCGGTTCTGCATCCACTGCAGCGCATCATCGTCCGCATAGTTGAACAGCCGCCATTCATTGCCGTAATGCCAGCCTCCGGTATTGTTCTGCGGCGTCAGCAGATAGTTCGTCATACTGTAAAGCTCCGTGCCCGGCATGACGCGTTCCGGCTCAAACCATACGAGCATATCCATGCCGTAGTTCTGCTTGCCGTAGTCCATAAATTCAGACAGCCCGTTCGGGAACCGGAACGGCGACGTATCCACCGACCAGTTTCCGGTATATACCCAGTCGTTATTTACAATCGGGTACCATCCGGTATCCATCCAGTACATTTCGAAGGGCAGCCCGTAATAGGCGTACTTATCAAAGGTAGAGATCTGGTTTGTAGTATTCGCTCGCATCATCCAGTCGTATTCAACCGTCGCGCTGGATGCAAGCAGCTGACGTATGTTCTCATTGTTATACTCGTCGGTAAAACGGCGGTAGAGGTTTTGGCCCTTAATCATATTGCTGCTGTTGTAAAACATCATGAATACTTTCGGGGTCTTCGCCTCGTCTTCGCTGATCTTACCCGCCTGAACAGAAAAAGTTTCCTGTTTTATTTCAAGCGATAGCTCCTGCGCCGCCGTTCGCGTATATTTGAAATACCACTGGGCGGGCCAGCCGATTGCAAGCACAGCACCGCCCGCATTCTGCCAGCTGAAGTTGAAAAACGGCATATACGTATAGGACGGACGGCCGCCGTCCGCGGTAAATGTCTGCGTGCTGTTTACGGAAACAGTATCGGAAAAAGGTTTAAATGCATTTGCCTGGTCCATGCTGCCGCGGTTATAGTGGACGGTCGCAGCGGGGCTCGCCGTCTCGCTGGGCATGTCGATTTCCGATTTCATGGCGTAGAAATCCGTCACCACGTTTACGTCGCTCGCGTTGGAACTGCTTGCGAAGACTTCCCATTCGCAGGCCGCATAATCTGTATAAAACAGGATTTCGCAGCGCAGCGTAAGACCCGCGGAGGTGTTCGCCGCGGTAACAGTATAGCTTTCCACGTTTTCAGATACATCCGTATTGCGGACATTTGAGAATGTCCAACTTGAAAGGCTCTCGGACAGTAGTGTCCCATTATAGGATATTTCATATGCGGGCGCGGTGCCGTTGCTCCCCGCATTGATTAGGTTATTGTTGATCCACGTGCGCATCCGCGTTACATCGGCGGCGCTTACATCCGTCTCAGCGGCCGTTATCGGAGAAATCTGCGTGCCAAGTGTCTGATATTCCGAATTATCGCTCAAAGACGACGTATCGTTTGCCACCGTTCCAATCGTTACAAGATTGGTGGCAATCATAAGGATTGCCAGAAACAATGCCATTCCTTTTTTCGTTTTCATTCAAAAGCTCCTCCACACATTAATAACGTCTTGCTGTCCAGCTTCAGAAATTAAAAAACGATCACGCAATGGAATGCATACCCACCACCACCTTTGTGTTGTTCTGTCGAAATAGGATTTGTCCGGGTGGAAATATATGGCTTTAAACGGAATATACGTATATAATGTCACATTTTGGAAGTTAATATGTGAATAAATTGTTAATTGTACATTATTTTGTAAAAAAAACTTAAAATTGTATCGAAAATCATATTGTATGTACAATTAGGATTGGACTTGCCATCTCCGAACCGACCTACTCAAAAAAGCAGCTTGCCGCGTTCAAAGCGCACGATGCGAAAAAGATTGAATTCGAGGGCAAAACCTATACCAGATATGAAGCGACACAGGTGCAACGACAGTTGGAGACGGCTGCACGGCATGCAAAAGATCGGCAGATTATCGCGAAGGCCGCGGGAGACGATACTCTCATGCGCACCGAACAGGGCAAGGTCGACGCAATTACCCGTAAATACGCACAGTTCTCCAAAGCGGCGGGATTGCCAGTGTACAAGGAGCGCATGGCTGTATCCGGGTATCATAAGGTGAAAACCACAATAAATGCCGCAAATGAACTTGCATTAAGTCAAAATAGTGGTACAATTAAATATATCTATAAATTCGCAAACACGATATAGGAAGCCGAAAATTTTTCAAAAAACATTTTAAACATCCCCCGGGTCGATTACAGGGGAATAGACGTTGCCTATGCAAACGCATGGAACCAGGGGTTAGTCGACAGCTTTAATAGGTTCCCACGATTGCAGGATGGCTTTAACTTTACTGGTTCAGCCCAGGCACAAAACCGACTTCTGTGGGAATTCGCTAGAAACGAACGTTTTTTAAGGCTTAAAGAATTAAACCCTGAGGTGCCAGACAGGCGAATATGGGCGGCTGTGGATTCTAAACTAGGCAAGAAGCCTCCTAAGGTAAAAAAGAATGTATATGCTCAATCTGTAACAGGAAGTCCTGTAGCGAGTGGTATTCCATTAATAAAGCACAAGGAAATTACAAGGAAGTTGCAAAATCAGTTCTAGAGGATATAAAGCTTAAGTATCATCCCGTTGGCACGGATACGCCTAAAGCGATACTAGACCATGAAATAAGCCATCAGTTAGATGATCTTTTGCATATTTCTGATAATTCAAAAATTGTATCTATGTATATTAGACTCACAAAGGAGGAAATAACGGAGCAGTTATCAAGATATGCGTGGGATAATAGCAACAAAAATCCTATTCGTGAATTCGTGGCCGAAGCATGGAGTGAGTATGTCAACAACCCAAAGGCGCGCCCACTTTCGCAAGCCGTAGGAAAACTAATTGAAGAGGAGTATGCAAAACTATGAAAAAAAACAGACGATCTGAATTCATAGATGATCCTGAAAATCTGAAACGAATTTTGACGGAGATGACCCCTAACGATCCTCCATTGAGGCCGGGCGGTGATGTGCCTGTTTCAGAACTGGATGTGTTCAAGTTGCTCGAAAAAGATGATTGAGGGTTTTGCGGTCGCTGGAGATTCCCTGTCAATCTCTAGCGGCAGGGTTGTCATTACAGACTATAGCTAACCCACTTTTAAAAATGCATATCGTTAAATTCAGCGCCTTATAGTAGGCGCTGTTTTTAAGCAAAAAATGCCGACGGGCAAAAAACGGAGGTAGTTTTATGACCGAGAATACAAACACTGCCGTTCAAAATGAGCAGCAGGCACAGGTGGGGACTGCGTCCGCCGTTACCACGCATAAAGAAAAAACCCTTACTCAGTCAGAGGTTGATCAAATCGTCGAGGCACGTCTTGCCCGCGAACGCAGAAATCAACCGTCGGCCGATGAACTGAAAGCGTTTCGTTCATGGAAAGCTCAGCAACAGACTGAAGCCGAGCGAGCCACTCAGAGCGAACAGGATCTTGCCGCAAAAACGCAGGAGGCTGAAAACCTGAGGCGCGAACTGGTCGGATATGCCCGGATGATATAGCTGGGCGCTCAAGGACAAGGCGCAATACGCGGTTGATCCGCAGAAATACGTATAC
>USJY01000034.1 GCA_900555065.1 uncultured Eubacteriales bacterium | reverse complement strand
AGACGATATTGATCAGACCCGCAAGCACGGCTGCGGCGTAGAGCAACGCCCGGCTGATCTGGTTGATGCGCGAAACCTCCATAAATTGCGTCATATCGGTAAATTTCGAGATTCCAACCTGCTCTGAAAGACTGGCCTCCACCTGTTCCCTTACCCCTGAAATATCCTCCATAAAAGAGATATGGCAATAATCCGGCTCCAGCCCCAGTTCGGCAAAAACATCCATAGGGATAATCAGGGCGCGAAGCGGCCGTTGGCGCAGCTGCGCATCTAGTTCTTCCAGCTCTGCGCCCGCCACATGCTCGCTGCCCTGCGGCAGGCGGCGCATGTCATAGGCGTAGGGCGCATAGCCGGCATCCGCCGGCATCAGACCCACCACTTCAAACGCCCGGCCCGCCACACGGACGCTGTCACCGACCGCAAGCGTTTGACCGTCGATCAGGTCGGGCTGGGCGACGGCCACCATTTGCCCCATCATGGTACGGTCGATAAACGCGCCGCTCTCCATCGCCTCTACCCCTTCAACGTCCCAGTATATGCCGATAATGTCGTAGTTGGGATTTTTATAGCTGAGCACGGCCGCATAGTGGATCTCCGGCAGTTCGCCGCCGACCACGGCGTCGTAAAAGAACTGCGCATCCTGGGGCGCACGCATCGGCGCCTCCACGATGTTCTCCTCACCGGAAATATAGCGCTGTATTTTCAGCTCCTGCGAGCTGGACACAAAATAGACGACCATTGCAAATCCGCCGACGATCAGCCCGATCAACAGCAGCAGCGAGACCACGGGACGCCGCAGCATGTTGCGCAGGTCGCGCAGTATTAATCTTAACATGACAAACCTCACATATGTTTTATATGGATGGGGCGAAGGCGCTTATCATGTCAGTATATCAAATGCGGGCGGAGCCTATCTGTGGTAGTTCGATTTGTAATTTCCCCATATCGTGTTACAGCCGTCGCATTTGCCGTAACAGGCGTGCACCGCCGAGCTTGCCACATAGCCGTAGTTTGGATTGCTGAGTCTGGCAAGCGCTTCAAAGTCACCCCAGTCTTCGGCTGTCTGGACCGCCGTACTTGAGGGATTTGTAATGGGATATGTGTTGCATCTTACGATTACATAGGTCGAGACCTTTTTGGAGTGACAGGCTTTGCTGGATGCCTCGCCCTCGGCATAATGGGAAGCTGCGGATGTCCCGTGATCGTACCTGGCGGCCGCCGCGCCAACGGTGGACGCCACCGCGAGCAGAATGACGGCCGCGAGCAGAATCGCCGCAAATTTCATGGTGCGTTTTTTCATGTTGTCCTCCTTTTCTTACGCCTTCGCCCCAATACCTCTTGTATTATGTGTTCCATTTTATGATATTTTAATATGAAAGTCAATCTTTTATGTTAAATATGCCTATTTATTTGTACTGTTACATGGCATGCTTTTTTTACCTCAAAACACAATGATCGTATAAATGCGAACGCATTATACAATATGTATTATAATGTGCAAAAGAAAAGGGCGCGTCCTAAAAAAGGACACGCCCTTTTAACAGTCGAACAAGCGCCGCCTTATGCCACAGCGCTGCGATTCATCCTTCCCGCCGCCTCACGGCTGAAGCTGCGCCGCAAACAATGGCGACGCGCCGTCACAGCGTTTTTTCCGCAGTGGCGAGCATGAGCTTGATGCGGTTTTCCTGGTTGACCCGAGTTGCGCTCGGGTCGTAGTCGAGCGGCGTAATGTTTGCCGCGGGGTAGGCGCGGCGCAGAGAGGGAATCATGCCGCGGCCGGCGATGTGGTTTGGCAGGCAGCCAAACGGCTGCGCGCATATGATGTTCGGGAACCCGGACTCGATCAGCTCCGCCATCTCGCCGGTGAGCAGCCAGCCCTCGCCCATTTTTGTGCCTTTGCCGATAAACCGGTGCGATAGCTCGCGCGTCCGCTCAAAGCGGCCGGGCGGCGCAAATCCAGCGGCGGCGACGGCGTCGCGCAGCCAGCCCTCGCGCCTGTTGATATAGTTCAGCGCCCGCTGCAGCGCCCAGCGCTTGAGCCTGCTGCCGCCATAGAGATTAACCGTTTCAATATTGTTGACGATGCAGTACTGTACAAAGCCCATCAGCCCCGGCATATTGATCTCGCAGTCCTCGCCGATGAGGAACTGTTCCAGGTTGTTGTTGCCAAGCGGCGAGTACTTTACATAGATCTCGCCGACGATGCCGACTTTGTACTTGGGCGTGCGCTTTGTCGGGATCTTGGCAAAATCCCGCGCCATCTCGCCAAATACCTTTTTCAGGCGCGTACCGCGGCCGCGGCCGCGCGAAAAGTGGGAAATGATCCGCTCCTGCCAGTGCGCGACGAGCCGGTCGGCGTCGCCGGCGCAGACCTCATAGGGGCGCACCTGGTTGTACAGGCACATCAGCGCGTCGCCGAAGAAACAGGCAGCCGCCGCCTTGATCAGGATATCCGGCGTCAGGCGCAGACCGGAGCTGCGCTCCAGGTTGCTGGTGTTGAGGCTGACGACGGGTACCTGCGCAAACCCCGCGCGCAAAAGCGCCTTGCGCAGCAGGTGGATGTAATTCGATGCGCGGCAGCCGCCGCCGGTCTGGGATATGACGAGCACGACGCGGTCGGGATCGTACCGGCCGCTTTTCAGCGCGTCGATAAACTGGCCGATGACGAGCAGAGCCGGGTAGCACGCGTCGTTGTGCACGTACTGCAGCCCCTCGTGCACGACGTTCGGCCCGTCGTTTTCCAAAATCTCCACGTCGTAGCCCTTTTGGCGCAGCACATCGACGATCATGGTGAAGTGGATGGGCGCCATCTGCGGGACGAGCAGCTTGTGCGTGGCGCGCATCTGTTTTGTGAACCGGGGATATTCGTTCACGCCGTCCGGCGCGGCTGCGCGGCGCCGGCTCATACCGCGCCTCTCAGCGGCGCCAGCTCCGCTTCCGGCCTGCGCTTCGCCGGTTCATGCGGTGCGGCGGGCCGGCTCTGCTCGAGCGCGGCGAACATGCTGCGCAAGCGGATATTGACCGCGCCAAGGCCGCCGATCTCGTCGATCTTGATCTGCGTGCAGAGCTTGCCGCTTCGGTGGAGGATTTCACGCACTTCGTCGGTCGTCACCGCATCCAGGCCGCAGCCGAAGCTGACGAGCTGGACAAGCTGCATATCGGGCTTGTCGCAGATATAGCGGGCGGCCGAGAACAGCCGCGCATGGTAGGTCCACTGGTTGAGTATGTTTGTGTGCTGCTTTGGGGTCAGGTGGCTGATGCAGTCCTCGCTGATTATAGCCGCGCCGTAGCCGGTAATGAGCTTGTTGATGCCGTGGTTGATCTCGTTGTCAATGTGGTACGGCCGGCCCGCGAGCACGACGATCTGCCGGCCCTCGGCGCGGGCGCGGGCGATGATTTCCGCGCCTTTGGCCCGGATGCGCGCAAGGTGCGCGCCGTATTCCGCATACCCGGCGTCCACGGCGCGGGAGACTTCGCGCTTTGTCAGGTCCGGCGCATACTGCCGCAGCAGCGACCACAGTCTGCGTTTGAAATCGCGCGGACGGTGGATGCCGACATGCGCGAAGATCATCGCCTTTTTGCGCAGCGCCTCGCAGTTGGCGCGTATGACTTCGGGATAGTAGGCGACGACCGGGCAGTTGAAGTGGTTGTCGCCCAGCTTTTCATCGATGTTATAGGTCATGCAGGGATAGAATACCGTGTCGATCTGCGGGTCCTCAAGCAGGGCCGCGATGTGCCCGTGCGCAAGCTTCGCAGGATAGCAGACGGTGTCGCTGGGGATGGTCGCCTGTCCTTTGAAATAGAGCTTGCGGGAGGACCGGGGGCTGACCCGCACCTCATAGCCTAGACGGGTGAGGATGGTGTGCCAGAAGGGAAGCATCTCGTAGAAATTGAGCGCCAGCGGCAGCCCGACGACGCCGCGTTTGCCGGGCTCGGGCTGGTAGCGTTCGAGCAGGGTTTGCTTGTATTCGTACAGGTCCAGGCCGTCCACGGCCTTCCGGCTGTGCGCCAGCGGCCGTTCGCAACGGTTGCCGCTTATGTATTTGCGCCCGCCTGAGAAGGTATTGACTGTGAGCAGGCAGTTGTTGGTGCACAGGCCGCAGCCCGCCGTCTTTACCGTGTGGGTCAGCGCGCGCACGGCGTCCGCGCCAAGCAGGCTGCTCGGCGTATAGTCGCCGCGCCGACGCTCCAGCCCGTAGAGGGCCGCGCCATACGCGCCCATCAGCCCCGCGATATCGGGCCGTATCACCTCGGCGCCCATTTCAAGCTCAAAGGCGCGCAAAACCGCGTCGTTGTAGAACGTGCCGCCCTGCACGACGATGTTGCGGCCCAGCGCCGCCGGATCGGACGCGCGTATGACTTTATAAATGGCGTTTTTTACAACGCTGATCGCAAGGCCGGCCGAGACATTCTCGATGGACGCGCCGTCCTTCTGCGCCTGTTTGACGCTGGAGTTCATAAACACGGTGCACCTGCTGCCAAGGTCGACCGGCGCGTCGGCAAACAGGCCGCGCCGGGAAAAGGTGCGGATATCCTCGCCGAGGGTCTCGGCAAAGGTCTGCAAAAAGCTGCCGCAGCCGGAGGAACAGGCTTCGTTGAGGAAAATGTCGCTGATGGCGCCGTGCTCCACTTTGAAGCATTTCATGTCCTGGCCGCCGATATCAATGATAAAGTCCACGTCCGGATTGAATCGCCGCGCCGCCGTAAAGTGGGCGACCGTTTCAACAACGCCGAAATCCGCCCTGAATGCTTCCCGGATCAGCTCTTCGCCGTAGCCGGTCACGGTCGCGCTTGCGATTTCAATATCCGGGCAGGCCTCGTAGATGTCCAGTATATCCTGCCTGACGATGGGAACGGGGTTTCCGCCGCCCTGATGGTATGTGGTGTGCAGCAGGCTGCCGCTTTCGCTGATGAGCGCGGTCTTGACGGTCGTAGAGCCCGCGTCGATCCCCAGATGGGCGCGGCCGCGGTAGAGCGCCAGCTCCTGCACAGGTACGCGCGCCCGCGCATGCCGGGCGCGGAAGGCCGCGTATTCCGCCTCGTCCCGAAACAGGGGGGCGGTATGGGAAAAGGCGCCGGCCGCGCGGCCCGCGCGGCCGATCCGCTCGCTCAATTCGGACAGGGCGATGCGCTCGCCCGCATACAGCGCGGCGCCGATAGAGACAAAATACAGGCTGTGTTCAGGCAGTTTGCCCGTTAGACCCAGTACATGGTCAAAGGCGCGCCGAAGTTCGCTCATAAAGGTAAGCGGGCCGCCCAGGTATACGACGGAGCCCTCGATTTTGCGCCCCTGCGCTAGGCCCGAGATCGTCTGGTTTACGACAGAGTAGAGAATCGAGGCCGAAATGTCCTCCACCGTCGCGCCCTGGTTGAGCAGGGGCTGCACGTCGGTCTTGGCGAAAACGCCGCAGCGGCTCGCGATGGAATACACTTTCCGGTGCGCCCTGGCCCGTTCGTTGAGCTCCCCGACGTCGATTTTGAGCAGCGTCGCCATCTGGTCGATGAAGGCGCCGGTGCCGCCCGCGCAGCTGCCGTTCATGCGCGCGTCATACAGGCCGCTGAGGAAGAGGAGCTTTGCGTCCTCGCCCCCCAGCTCGATCACAACGTCCGCGCCGGGCGTGAACCGCTCGGCCGCGAGGCGGGTGGCGTGCACCTCCTGCACAAAGGGCAGGCCGGCGCGCTCCGCAAGGCCCAGGCCCGCGCTGCCGCTGAGGGCGGCGTACGCTTCATCCGCGGCGGGGAACAGCTCGCGCACCCGCGCGAGCATATCGGCAAGCGTATCGGCGATTTTGCTGTAATGCCGCCGATACTCCGTATGTAATACATTGTACTGGTCGTCCAGCACCACCGTCTTTACGGTGGTGGATCCCACGTCGATTCCCAAACGCAATGTTTTCTACTCCCTGTTCTCTGTTTATTCGCCGCCGCAAGACGCCGGCGCGATGTTTTTTTCTTTATAGTATAATACTTAAAATATTTGAAGGATATAGCAAGTTTTTAATTATATGTAAATTTTTTTAGCGCTATTATATTATACCGGCGCGGCAGCTTTTTGGAACGGTGTTCCCACCGGAAAAAAGAGGTTTTTTACGGCTGCGCTGCGCCGACTGCGTTTTCGGCCGCGCGCCGCCGGCGAAAACCGCGCGTTAGACGCGCGGACTCTGCGCGCCGGGTCCGCACAAACCCGGATTTTTACGTTTCGGTCCGATTTGACCGTGCGAATCATAGGATAAGAATAGCCGGGCAGTCGCCGGCGCGGGAGAACGAACAGGCGCGCGCGGCGCCCTGTCGCCGCGGAGTTCATGCTGCATACGCCCTGCCGCGGCGCTCCTGCGGGACGGCGCAGGCCGTCCCGGCCGGCGGCTCGCGCCGGTGAAAAAACGGCGCGGGCGCACACCCGCCTTTTTCAGAGAGGCGGACCGGCGGTACATTTCCTCCTGTACTGCGTATATAGGACGTAGAAAACAAAGGACTGCGCCCGCGTATGGGCGCGAATACGGATGGCGCCGCTTGCATTTCCGGAAGGCGGGGGCCCCCTGCCGGCCATATGGATGGAAAAGAACGACGTAACACGGAAAAGGAACGGGGTTGCAGACGCGGCCCCGTTCCTTTTCACAATGCGCAAACTGCGGCGCACAATGCAGGCGAGGCGCGCGGGATTGCGGTCCGCGCCTCGTTTTCGCTTTCCCGCCCGCGCCTTGCGGCCGAACCGCACAGACCCAGTTTTTTACGGAGCCTGCCGGCTTTTTTGGATTGAAATAAACCCATTCTGCGCTTTGGGCGCGCGTATTTACAGGCGCGTCATACCGTGGTAAAATAGATCCGTAACGGCCCGGCGGCGCCGGGCCCGGATCCCGCGTTCCCAAAGGGGCGCTTTGAAGGAGGATAAGAAGTGAGCCTGCTTGTAAAGGATCTGCGCAAATCGTTCGGCGGCAAGATCGCTGTCGACAATCTTTGCTTTGAGATGAACCGCCCCGGCGTATTCGGACTGATCGGTACCAACGGCGCGGGCAAGACGACTACCATCCGCTGTATTCTCGGCATTATGACCCCGGACAGCGGCAGCGCGACCTGGAACGGCGCGCCCATCAGCCGCGAAACGCTGCGCTTCGGATATATGCCCGAGGAACGCGGCATCTATATGAAGAGCAAAGTGCTCGACCAGCTCGTGTATTTTGGCATGCTGCGCGGCATGACAAAGCAGCAGGCAAGGGATTCCGCGCTGGCGTACATGAAACGGCTGAAAGTGCTCGAATATCAGAACGAGCTTGCCGAGAAGCTCTCCAAAGGCAACCAGCAGAAAGTACAGCTGATCGCCACGCTCGTGCACAACCCGCAGCTTATTTTTCTGGACGAGCCTTTCAGCGGACTCGACCCGATCAATACCGAAGCGCTGCGTCAGCTCATCAACGAGCTTGTGGACGAGGGCCGCTATATCGTCATGAGCAGCCACCAGATGTCCACGGTTGAGGAGTACTGCGAGGATATCGTCATCCTCCACAAGGGCAAGACAAAACTGTCCGGCAACCTACGCCGGATCAAGGCGGGCTACGGACATACCCGGCTGGTGCTCGCCTGCGAACAGGACGTGCGGCCGCTGGCCCGGGAGCTGGGCCTGTTCCTGCTCGAAGAGCGGGCCGACGGGCTGCAGTACCGCATTACGGGCGACGACATGGCGAACGGACTGCTCAAACGCATGCTGGAGCGCGGCTGGTATCCGACAAGATACGAGGTCATGGAACCGTCTTTGCATGAGATATTTATTGAAAAGGTGGGTGAGGGCGAATGAAACAGGTGATGACCGTGTTCCGCTATACGTTTAAGGAGGCGGTGCACAAAAAGTCCTTTAAAATATCGAGCATCGTGCTGTTCGCCGGCATCCTGCTCATTTTCGTGCTCATCGCCGCGCTCTCCGGCACGGGTACGGGCACAGACGCGGACGCCGCGCCCGGCGAGGCCGGATACCGCCTTTACTACATTGACGAACAGGGGCTCATTCCCGGCGGCGCGCAGGCGCTTTCCGAGGCGCTCGGCGCCGAGGTGACGCAGGCCGACGCGGCGCAGTACGAAGAATATAAGCGCCTGATCAGCGAGGACGGAGACCTGGCACTGGTCCAGGTCACGCCGGACGACGGCTCGACTTCGTGGACGCAGCGGCAGAACATGCCCATGCTGCGTATTCTCACAAAGGACGTGATGTCCGGCATTCCCACGGATGCGATTACCGATACGCTCAGCCGCCAGTACGCCGCGAACCTGATGCGCGAAGCGGGTGTGGACGAGCAGATTATCGCCATTTCCGGCACACCGCTGATCGCCGTCACCGATATCGCCGGGCAGATGGATCTGACCGGATACGTCCTGGGCCTGATCCTTGTTATGCTGCTGTTCTTCTGCGTCTATTTCTACGGTTACGGCGTGGCCATGTCGGTCGCCAATGAAAAGACTTCGCGGGTGATGGAGACGCTCGTCGTATCCGCCAAGCCCTCCCGGATCCTGATCGGCAAGGTGCTCGCCATGGGCGCGGTCGGCTTGCTTCAGTTTCTGGGGATCCTGGCCGTCGCCGCGCTCGGCTACACGTTTATTTTACCCGAAGGGGTCACGCTGTTCGGCGCGCCCCTGTCCTTCGCGGCGTTTACGCCGGGCGTGGCCGCGCTTGTCGTGGTGTACTTTATCCTGGGCTATATCCTGTACGCCGTGCTCAACTCCGTCTGCGGCGCGACCGTGAGCAAGATTGAAGACCTGAATACGGCCATGATGCCGGTGATGTTCGTCGCGCTGATCTCGTTCTACCTCGCGTACTTTTCCGCCATTGCCGGCAGCGGCGCGATGGAGACAATCGCGATGTACCTGCCCTTCTCCTCCCCTTTCCTCATGCCCTTCCTGCTGCTCAACAGCGAAGTGCCGGCCGGCGCGATCATAGGCTCGATCGCCCTGCTTGTCGTGATGATTGCGGTCGTCCTGTTCCTCTCGATCCGGGTCTATTCCGCGTCGGTGCTCCACTACGGCGGCAGACTCAGGTGGAAAGACGCGTACAGGACAAAAACCTGAACCGGGGCGGAGCGCCTGCAGTTTTAAGCCCTTTTCCCACATGCGGCGGCGCAGCTTGACGCTGCGCCGCCATCTGATTTTATTACCGGATAAGTACGGGCGATATTGGCAAATATTCAATTCTATGATATAATGGCAGCGCTGTCAGTGCGCCGGCATAGATACCCGCCGAAGGAGGGTATCTATGCCGCGCCGAACCTATAGAGACGAGAAGAGCACAGGAGAAATAAAATGGGAAATTAAACAAAGGATTTGACGAAATGTCAAAGAATGAAATGGATTCAGTTGATGGTGGAATTAAAGGAAATAATATATGAAATTTTTTAATATTGAATTTAAAGGATATCTTAAAGATATTGATGC
>USJY01000033.1 GCA_900555065.1 uncultured Eubacteriales bacterium | reverse complement strand
CATCTGGGGTTGCAGATCGTATGTGGCCACCTTGGGGGAGGGGATCAGGCAGCGGTCCTCCCCGGGGAACACCTGCTCCGCGCCGCCGTTAAAGAAGAAGGTCACATGGGCATATTTCTCGGTCTCGGCGATCCGCAGCTGGGTATAGCCCTGTCGGGCGATATACTCCCCGAAAATATTCTCCAGCCTGTGGTGCGGGAACGCCACGGACACGTTGGGCATCGTGGCGTCATACTCGGTGGTGCACACATAGGTCACCGTCGGCATTCCGTTTTTCCGCTCCACATCGGTAAAGGCGGGGTCCACGAAACAGCGGGTGATCTCCCGGGCCCGATCCGGGCGGAAGTTGAGGAAGATGATCGAGTCCCCCTCCCGCACCCGGCCGGCCTTGTCGCAGACCACCGGCTCCACAAACTCGTCGGTAATCCCGGCGTCATAGGAGGCTTGTACCGCGTCCGCCGGATCGGGGTTCTGTATCCCCTCGCCCAGCGTCATGGCGTCATAAGCCCGCTGTACCCGGTCCCAGCGCTTATCCCGGTCCATGGCGTAATAGCGTCCCATAACGGTGGCGATCTTCCCCACGCCGAGCTCGGCGCACTTGTCCGCCAGTGCTTCCACGAAGCCCTTGCCGGAAGAAGGCGGCACATCCCGTCCATCCAGGAAGCAGTGGACGTAGACCTTCTCCAGTCCCCGCTCCCCGGCCATCTTCAGCAGGGCGTACAGGTGGGTGTTATGGCTGTGGACGCCGCCGTCGGACAAAAGGCCCATCAGATGCAGGGCGCTTCCCCGCTCCCGGCAGTCGTCCATTGCCTCCAGGTAGGCCTCGTTCCGGAAGAAGGACCCGTCCTCAATGGCGCGGCTGATCCGGGGCAGGTCCTGAAATACCACCCGGCCCGCGCCGATATTGGTATGGCCCACCTCCGAGTTGCCCATCTGCCCCTCGGGCAGGCCCACATCCAGTCCGGAGGCGGACAGACGGCAGCAGGGGTTCTCTTGAAAGATTTTGTCCAGATGGGGTTTTTTTGCGTTGGCGATGGCGTTGCCCTGCTGCTGCTCACGCAGGCCGTAGCCATCCATGATGATCAGGGTCGTCGGTGTTTTACTCATAAAAAACCTCGAATCTATTGTTCAGAGCGGGGTACGTTTTCCGTCCGCCGCCGTGCGCCCCAACAAAGCTTCGCTTTACCGGGGGCCGCGGCACAGCCTTCCCCGGACCAGGCGAATCGGTCCCGCGGCAAGGTTTGCTGCGCAAACGCTTGTGCGCGCCTTCCGGCTATGCGGGCAGGGGGACGGCTCAGGAGAGGCGTTTACTCCTGATTCGCTGCGTTCACGATCTCCACAAAATCAGGCGTCTTCAGCGCCGCGCCGCCAATCAAGCCGCCGTCCACGTCGGGCTGGGCCAGGAGCTCAGCGGCGTTCTTGGCGTTCATGGAGCCGCCGTACTGGATGGTGACCGCTTCGGCCGCATCCGGCGTGTACAGGCCCGCGACGACGCCGCGGATCATTCCGCACACTTCGTCGGCCTGTGCGGCCGTCGCCGTCCGGCCGGTGCCGATGGCCCAGATGGGTTCGTAGGCGATGATGCAGGCGCGCGCCTGGCCTTCGCTCAGCCCCTGAAGCGCCGCTTTCGTCTGCGACGAGACGACGTTCTCCGTCACGCCGCGCTCGCGCTCGTCAAGCGATTCGCCCACGCAGACGATGGGGGTCAGCCCCGCCGCGAGGGCGGCTTTGATTTTGAGGTTCACTGTCTCGTCAGTCTCGGCAAAGTACTGGCGGCGTTCGCTGTGGCCGATGACCACATACTGCGCGCCCGATTCGGTCAGCATGGCCGCCGAGATTTCGCCGGTATAGGCGCCGCTTTCGGCAAAGTGCAGGTTCTGCGCGCCCACTTTGATATTGGTATCCTTTGTAAGCGCCGCCGCCGTCTGCAGATCGACGAAGGGCACGAGCACGACGACTTCGCAGTCCGCGCCGGCCACAAGCGGCTTGAGCTGCGTCAGCAGTTCCGCCGCGGCCTTCGGGCCGTTGTTCATTTTCCAGTTCCCGGCGATGACGGCGCGCCGTTTCGCTTTATTCATAAGTCCCTTTCCCCTTTGTTCAGTCTTTGTCCGCAAGGCAGGCGATGGCGGGCAGTTCAATGCCTTCGAGAAATTCGAGCGACGCGCCGCCGCCGGTGGAGATGTGCGTCATCTTGTCGGCGTAGCCGAGCTGTTCCACGGCCGCCGCGCTGTCGCCGCCGCCGATGATGGAGACGGCGCCCGACTCGCCGACCGCTTTTGCGATCGCCTTGGTGCCCACGGCAAAGTTCGGGAATTCAAACACGCCCATGGGCCCGTTCCAGACCACGGTGCCCGCGCCCTTGATATTTTCAGAGAACAGTTCGATGGTTTTGGGCCCGATGTCCATGCCCTCCCAGCCGTCGGGAATGGTTCCGGCCTGCACGGTCTGGCTGTTGCAGTCGTTGCTGAACGCGTCGCCGACGACATTGTCGAGCGGGAGCAGGAATTTTACGCCGCGGCTCTCGGCTTTCTTCATCATGTCAAGCGCAAGGTCGAGCTTGTCGTCCTCGCAGATGGAGTTCCCGATGCTGCCGCCCAGCGCTTTCTGGAAGGTATAGGCCATGCCGCCGCCGATAATAAGCGCGTCGACCTTGTCGATCAGGTTGTTGATCACGCCGATTTTATCCGATACCTTCGCGCCGCCCAGGATGGCCACAAAGGGACGCGCGGGGTTGTCCAGCGCGCCGCCCATGACGTCGATCTCCTTCTGAAGCAGATAGCCGCAGACGGCGGGCAGGTATTTGGTTACGCCGGCGGTGGAGGCGTGGGCGCGGTGGCTGGTGCCGAACGCGTCGTTGACATACACTTCGGCAAAAGACGCGAGCGCTTTTGCAAATCCGTCGTCGTTCTTCTCCTCCTCCTTGTGAAAGCGCAGGTTTTCAAGCAGCATGCACTGCCCGTCCTGCAGCTTTGCGGCGAGGGCTTTGGCGCTGTCGCCGATCACATCGTCGGCAATGGGTACGTCCATGCCCAGAAGCTCCGACAGGCGCTTCGCCACCGGCTTTAAAGAGTATTTCATATTGAACTCGCCCTTGGGTCGGCCCAGATGCGAGCACAGGATAAGCTTCGCTCCCTGGCCCAGCAGATATTTGATCGTGGGCAGCGATTCCACGATCCGCTTGTCGTCGGTGATGTTGCCATCCCCGTCCAGGGGCACGTTGAAGTCGCAGCGGGCGAGAACTTTTTTGCCCTTTACGTCGATATCCTCAATCGATTTCTTATTGAGTGCCATACAATCACCTCTTCTTTTGTTTTTCAAGGATTATTGTATCCGGATTTTTCCTTTTTTTCAAGGGAATCGGCTCCTATTTTCCAAAAAAAGAGGTTTGGCCCTAAAAAGACTTGAATTGTGGAAAACATATTGACACTTCCCGGACGCTTTGTGCTATAATAGGCGTGTGTCTAGCAGAATATTCCATATGCTTAAAAGGAGGACATGTAATGTTTGAAACGACGCGCCTTTTTTCCGACGCGTATATGCGCGAAGAAGAGGGCGGCATCACCTTCGTATACCGGGGCGGTATGGTCAGTTATGTCGAGGCCCTGCGCGGCGGCAGCCTGCACGCGCTCGACTGGAACGGCGCCGGCTTTTCGCCGCACAGCACCACCATTCCGGAGATACCGCAGGTCCGCCTGAACGACTACATGGACCGCTCGTTCGCATTCAACCTTGTGATCGACGGTCAGCGGCTGCACTCGCACTGGAGCTGCGATGGGTTCGATGTGGAAGAGTGCGGCGGCGGGATTGTGACCACCCTCAAGCTTGTACACGACGTGCGCCCGGTCATGGTCCGCGTGAAAACGCAGCTCGACGGCACAAGCGTTCTGACCCGCTGGCTGGAGATCACCAACGCGGGCGAGCGGGACGCGGCCATTTCGGAGATTTCCGTCATGTCCGGCGCGCTCGGCACCACGCCGCGCTGGCGCAACCATCTGCGCGCGGACAGCGCCCTGTGGCGGCTCGGTTACATGGAAGACCACCGCTGGGGCTATGAGGGCGACTTCCGCTGGCACGACGTGCGCGCAGGCGGCCAGTATATCGGCTCCCGCTACGGCAGAGAGCGGTACCGGCACCCGATGTTCCTGCTCGAAAACCGGGCCACGGGCGAAACCTTTATCGGCCAGTTCGGCTATTCGGGCGGCTACAGGTTTGATTTCGACCTCGACGACTGCGGCGACAACGCGCATATGTGCTTTGCGGCGAGCGTCGCGGGCTATGCGCCCATCCGCGTGCTTGCCCCCGGAGAAACGACGGTGACGCCGGCGCTGCATATCGGGCTGCTCTACGGCGGGCTGGACCCGGCCGTCAACGAGATGAACCGGCACATACGCCACAGCGTCATGATCCACGGCCGCGGCGACGTGCGCATTGCGCCGATGGAGACGGGTATCGGCCCGGAAATGGACATGGGCACAAAGGAAATCCTGTCCCAGATCGACGCGGCGGCAGCCAGGGGCTCGGACGTTTTCTTCCTGGACGCGTCCTGGTACTGCCCGCCTGACAAGACGGAAAACGATTGGCTGTACTATGTCGGCGACTGGTTCCCGAAGACCGAGCGGTATGACATGAGCATGGCCGAGATCCGCGACTACTGCAAGAAAAAGGGACTGAAATTCGGGCTCTGGATGGAACCCGAGCGCCTGGGCCGGGATTCCCAGATTCTCAAGGAGCACCCGGAATACTGCACCTATGGCTACGACGACCAGATCAAGGGCGGCGTCGGCGGGGGCGGCGGCATGCTCGACCTGAGCAAGGAAGAGGCCGCGGCCTGGCTCGAAGCGCAGCTGATAAAGTTTGTGGACCATTACGGGCTGGATATGCTGCGCATCGATTACAATGTGGGCAACTGGTGCTCGCGCGCCTATGTCCCGCGCGGCGAGTACATGGAGAACAGCGAGTACCGGTACTATGAAAACTGGTACAGGATTATGGACACCCTGAGAACGACCTATCCCAAGCTCATTGTGGAAAACTGCGCGTCCGGCGGCGGACGCACCGACCTCGGTATGCTCGCCCGCGTCTCGCACAGCTGGGTTACTGACTGGCAGCTCGCGCCGCGTTCGTTCATGATCACAAACGGCATGACCATGTGCATGCCGCCGGAATACCTCGACAGGCTCACCGGCGGACAGAACAACCATACCGTCGCCGAGTTTGACTTCCAGATGCGCCAGCTTCTGTTCGGCCGGCCCTCGGTCGGGCTGCTGAATCCCGACCTCATCTGCAGAGAAAACCCGCTGCAGAAGGAACGCGCGACGCACTTTATCGAGCTGTACAACGATGTGGTGCGGCCCATGCACGCCACCGGCAGCCGCATTTACCACCACACGCCCGATCTCGGCGGCAACGACCCGCAGGGGACCGGGATACTGGAACTGACCTCGTCCGACGGCGGCAGCGCCATACTCGGCGTGTTCCGCCTGTCCGACCCCGACGAGGCGCAGACGACGGTGCTGTTCCGCGGCCTGGATATTTCAAAGCGCTACCGCCTGACCATGGACAACAGCGGCGCGTCCGCCGTCATCAGCGGCTACAAGCTCATGAACAAGGGCGTGACCGTCAATCTGCCCGGCGCGCTGACAAGCGAGCTGCTGATCGCCGTGGAGGAGGACTGACGCGCCCATGCGGGGCGCGCGGGCTGATTTTGTAAAAGCCGCGCGGGCGCGCGGGTATATTATATAAACATTGCAAGGAGGAATGCTTTATGGCACAGATGTATCCGCTTGGCGTACGCACCGACGGTTCGTACTATACGAGAATCGAATGGGCGAGCCATACTGAAACCGACCCCATGCTCTGGGTCCTCAACGTAATCGACGACGATGTGGAGCGTAACGGCGGCACCTGGGGCGCCAACACCTTCGGTCCCGCAAACGTCGTGCTCAGCTTTTTCGGCGAGGCGCAGACCATGTCCAGGATCCGCATTTTCCGCAACGTGGGCATTACGGCGAGCGTCCTTGAAGAGCTTGCGAGGCAGATCAATATCTATGTCAGCGACACCGACGAGCCCCGCAGGCTGCGCACGAAAGAGGACAAGATCGACGACGTGCCCTGGACGCTTGTGAAGGAAGCGCCCATTGAAAAGGCCGAGGGCTGGGTGGACGTCGAGCTCGACGCGCCGGTTACGGCAAAGTATGTCCGCTTCGAGCTTGTCGGCAACCGTTCCGATGAGATCGACTGGACGGAGGTTTCGGAACTCAAGATATTCCCCTGAGCATACTAAGAGGGAACGGCTGCGCGCCGTTCCCTCTTTTGTTATCCGGTACGGCGCAGGATGGGGATGCGGAAACCAGAATGATGCGGCGCGAAAAAAAGCTGCTTGAAAGGGCCGCGCAGGCATGATATGTCCCGGTTCGGATCTGCGGCGGGCAGGAGTCGGTGGCGCGCATACACGGCTTGACCGCCGCGGCGCCGCCGTCCGGCATGGACCAAGGCGGGAGTTTTAGCCGTCCAATATGCACGCGGCGCGGTGCCGGACTGCGCAGGGCATGGCCAAGCGCGTTGGAAGGGGCCGGACTGCGCGGGGCGCGGCCAAGCGCGTTGGAAGGGGCCGGACTGCGCGGGGCGCGGCTAAGCGCGTTGGAAGGGGCCGGACTGCGCAGGGCGCGGCTAAGCGCGTTGGAAAGGGCCGGACTGCGCGGAGCGCGGCTAAGCGCGTTGGAAGGGGCCGGACTGCGCGGGGCGCGGCCAAGCGCGCGGCGCGGTGCCGGACTGCGCAGGGCATGGCCAAGCGCGTTGGAAGGGGCCGGACTGTGCGGGGCGCGGCCAAGCGCGTTGGAAGGGGCCGGACTGCGCAGGGCGCGGCTAAGCGCATGGTGCGGTGCCGGTCTGAAGCAAAGCAATATGCGCCGCAAGGGGGGGCCGGGCGCGGACCGCCGGGTACGGGATAGGGACGCAGTGCAAAGGGATGTTTTGCGCGCGGCGTGGATATATGCTGCGGCAGGGGCGGAGCAGCGGAGTGGAGATCCTGCGCGGCGGCGGGACGCAAATGCCGCGGCAAGGCAGGTCTTTTTTTTCGGCTGAAACGCGCGGCTTTCGGGGTTTATTCGCTGCCGGGCGCGGGAATCCCCCCGCGCGAATGCTGCGGCGCGCGGTCGGAGAAATCGGGCAGCGGCCTAAGCGGGCAGCTTCCCGCTGCGACCTGGGCCGGCGTGCGGCGCGCCGACAAAAATGGGGGACGCGGCCGCCACGGAAAGCACGCCGCAAAAAGGCGCAAACCCGCGCCGCGCGATGCGGCGTAAACAGCTTTTTATAAACCTTCTTCCGAAACCGAAAAAAACACTTGCATTTTCAGAATGTTCGCGCTACAATGCATAATAACAAATCAAGAGAGTCCGTAAGCGGACTTGAAAACCAGACGTTAAAACAGCATAAATCTGTATAAAGAACGCAAATTGGAAAGGCTATGGAACAGAATACGAAATCATCAAAAATCCAGAAGTACCTGCGGCTGATCGCCAAGATTCACCTCACGCCGGCACAGTCCATCGTCGTCGGCTTCGCGCTTATGATCCTGATAGGCGCCATTCTGCTTTCGCTGCCCTTCGCCAGCCGCAGCGGCGAGAGCGTCGGTTTCCTGGACGCGCTGTTCACCGCGACGTCGGCGAACTGCGTGACGGGCCTTGTAGTCGTCAACACCATGGAGAGCTGGACTGTGTTCGGCAAACTCGTCATTCTGACCCTGATTCAGTTCGGCGGGCTCGGGTATATGACGGTGATCACCGTCGGCATGCTCGCGCTGCACCGCAGAATTACTCTGAAGGACCGGCTTGTGATACAGGCCTCTTTTAACCAGGAAGGTCTGGGCGGCATGGTACGGCTTGTCCGGCGCGTGCTGTTGATTACGTTCGTATCGGAGTTCGTGGGCATGGTTCTGTTGACCATCGCGTTTCTCGTCTCCACGGAGATGCGGTTCTGGGAGGCGCTCTGGCAGGGATTCTTTCACTCCGTCTCCGCCTTCTGCAACGCCGGGTTCGACGTTTTGGGAGACCGCGGGGAATTTTCTTCTCTCGCCTCCTATTCCTCGGACCCGACCGTTATTATAACGGTCGCCGTTCTCATAATCGCCGGGGGACTCGGCTTTTTTGTGTGGCTCGATATTCTTTCCGCTTCCCGGTCTGCAAGGAGCTGTACGGGCTGGTCCGAAACCGCGCCGGGCACGCGCTGCGCCGGCGGATCGGCCGCCTTTCACTGCATACCAAGATCGCGCTGACGGTGACGGCCGTCCTGATTTTCGGCGGCGCGGCCCTTTTCCTGCTGCTGGAATGGAATAATCCCGAAACATTGGGCCCGCTCAGCTTTTTTGATAAGATCCAGGCTGCGCTTTTCCAGTCGGTAACTCTGCGCACGGCCGGGTTCAATACCATTTCCCAAAGCGGCCTGCACGACTTTTCACAGGTGCTTTCCTGTATCCTGATGCTCATCGGCGGCTCGCCTGCGGGTACGGCCGGCGGCGTCAAAACCTCTACTTTTGGCGTGCTGATTATCGCCATGCTGTCGGCTTTCCGCGGTAAAAACGGCATGGAAGCGTACGGGCGGCGTCTCCCGCTCGACCTTTTGCAGAAGGCTCTGACCGTCGTCTGCAGTGTGCTTGCCATTGTATTTACCGCTACGCTCGCCCTCTATTTCACAGAGGGGGGCAGCGCCGGTCCGCATACGTTTATCGACCTTTTATTCGAAACCTGTTCGGCCATGGGCACCGTCGGCGTCACCACAGGCGTTACGCCCTATCTGTCCGCGGCGGGAAAGCTCATTATTGCAGCCTGTATGTTTTTGGGCCGCGTCGGCCCGGTAACGCTTGTGCTCGCGCTTGTGCACCGTCGTCAGCGCGCTGCGACTGATGCGTTTACTTACCCGGAAGAACGGGTGCTGATTGGATAATGAGGAGGCAGAAACATGAATGAACTGACGAATAAGAATTTTGCGGTGCTGGGGCTCGGCCGGTTCGGCGTGAGCGTAGTCAAGACCCTGTCCGAATACGACGTGGATGTGCTCGCCTGCGATAAGGATCCCGCCCGTTTGCATGAAGCCACGCCCTACGCCACACATGTGATCCAGGTCGATTTGAACGATGAGATCGCGCTCCAGCAGCTCGGCCTCGGCAATTTTGACGTGGTGATTCTCGCCATGGGCGAAGATTTCGAGGCTTCGATCCTCACGACCATGATGGCCAAGGAGCAGGGCGCGCCGACAGTGGTCGCCAAAGCGCGCGGCCTGCGCCAGAAAAAGATTCTGGAGGGCGTCGGCGCGGATGTGGTGATCCTGCCCGAATACGAGATGGGCGCCAAGGTGGCGCGCGGACTGGTGCAGTCGAACCTGGGCCGGATCTTTGAGAAAAAGGAGTATTTCAGCGCGATTTCGGAGATGTACCCCAAGCCCGAATGGGTTGGCAAGACGATCCGCGAAGCGGATATCCGCCGCAGGCATAACATGACGGTGCTCGCCGTCAACAGCGGCGGGAAAATCCATATCCCCGTCCCGCTCGACTATGTGATGCAGGCGGACGACGTGCTGGTCGTTTTGCACGAAGTCCCGCAGGATGAAGCGTAAAATGAAAA
>USJY01000032.1 GCA_900555065.1 uncultured Eubacteriales bacterium | reverse complement strand
GCTGTTGTCCCGCGCGGCAATCGAGGGCGGCGCAAGCGTGAGCGAGGTGTTCGGCATCAATACGGACTACATCGACAAGGTCCTGTCCTTCGACAGCATAGACCGGCTCAACTACTGGCTGGCGCATGCGCTGGTCCGCTATACGGCGACCGTGTTCCCGCAGGCGGACACAAGACACGGTGACATTTAAAAAAAAGTAATGCGCTATATCCATAAAAACTGCGCCGAAAAGCTGACGCTCAACGAGATTGCCGACCATGTGAACTATTCCGTTTCCTATCTCTCCCGCATCTTCAAGGAGGAAACGGGGGAGAGCGTCACAGCCTATGTTAACCGCGTGCGCATTGAGCGGGCAAAGGCGCTGCTTGCGAATGACGCGCTGACGCTCACTGAAATTGCGTCCCTGTCCGGGTTCGAGGACCAGAGCTATTTCAACAAGGTGTTCAAGCGGGTCTACGGCGAAACGCCGGGCAGATTCAGAGCCAAGCTCAGCGGGAGCGGCTATCACCACGTTTCATAGGGACTCACCTAAACGATATAATACTGATAATGGAGGAGACAAAATGAGCAAGCTTGAAGAAATGAAGACTTTCCTGCAGCAGGGCAGAGCAAACAACGTAAAGCAGCTGGCTGCCGAAGCGCTGGAAGAGGGCATTCCCGCGGCGGAGATTCTGGAGCAGGGCCTGCTTGCCGGCATGAATATTGTCGGCGAAAAGTTCAAGAACGGCGAGGCCTATATTCCGGAGGTCCTTATTGCCGCGCGCGCCATGAACGCGGGCATGGAAGTGCTCAAGCCGGCCCTTGCGGGCGACGCGACCCAGATTAAGGGGAAAGCTGTAATCGGCACCGTCAAGGGCGACCTGCACGACATTGGCAAAAATATCGTGAAAATCATGTTCGAGGGCAAGGGCATTGAGGTAATCGACCTCGGCGTCGACGTTCCGCCCGAGAAATTCGTTGACACCGCGATAGCGGAGAACGCGCGTATCATCGGCTGTTCCGCCCTGCTGACGACGACCATGGCCGTGATGAAGGACGTTGTCGACTACGCGGAGAAGAAAGGCGTGCGCGACCAGGTGAAAATTATGATCGGCGGCGCGCCGGTTACGGACAACTTCTGCCAGTCGATCGGCGCTGACGCATACACGAGCGACGCCGCTTCCGCTGCGGAAAAGGCGATTGAGCTGCTCGCGTAAAGAGAGCGCATCACAAAAACACATGTACCCGATGCGGGCGTTAGGGCGTTTCCCGACGCGCCCGCATCGGCTTTTTATTTCGATAGAGGATAGCGTATGAATAACGAGAAAGCTCCGGCCCCCGAGTGCAGGGGGCAATGCCTGTTTGGGAAGTGTCCGTTTGAGCGCTGTATCCGCGCCAGGAAAGCGAGCGGCGGTCCGTCCGCCGCCGCGCAGAAGGCGGGGATGGAGATTCTCACCAGCGCCGGCGCGTTGCCGCGCGGCGACCGTCGGGGGCTGGGTATTGCCGTCGACATCGGGACGACGACGATCGCCGCCGCGCTGTACGATCTGGACGCAGGCAGGCCGCTTGCGGTGCAAAGCTGTGTAAACGGACAGTACCGGTACGGCCTGGACGTACTCTCCCGGATCCAGTACAGCACCGCTGAGCCGGACGGCCTGGCCGCGCTGAAACAGACGGTGGTTTCGGATCTCAACGCGTTGACGGACGGCCTCTGCGCCGCCGCTTTGTGCGCACCGGAGGACGTCGCCTGCGCCTGTGTTACGGGAAACACAACCATGCTCTGCCTGCTGACGGGGATCTCGCCCGCGTCGATGGGCGTTTCACCGTTCACAGCGCCGTCTTTATTCGGAGAATGGCGGACGGGCGCAGACCTGGGCCTCTGCGCAAAAAATGCGGACGTATACCTTGCGGATTGTATCAGCTCGTTTGTGGGCGGGGATATCAGCTGCGCCGTGCTGCGTTCGTCCATGCTGGAGAAGGGAAAAAAAACGCTGCTGCTGGATATCGGCACGAACGGCGAGGTCGTCCTCTTTGACGGAAGCGCGCTGCTCGTCACATCCACTGCCGCAGGCCCCGCTTTTGAAGGCGCGACCATCTCATGCGGCAGCGCGGCGGTTGCGGGCGCGGCGTCGCACGCCTACCTTGCCGGCGGGAAGTTCCACTTTTCCGTTATCGGCGGCGGCGAACCGCAGAGCCTGTGCGGTTCCGCGCTGATCGACGCCGCGTCGATCCTGCTGGAGGCGGGAATTCTGGACGAAAGCGGGCGGCTTACCGGCGGCGCGGCTGCGTCGGGATACCGGCTGAGCGAAAAAATCGCGATTACGCAGAAGGACGTGCGCGAGCTGCAGACGGCAAAGGCCGCTGTCGCGGCGGGCGTGCGTACGCTGCTGCACGAGGGCGGCGTCGGCTTCGGCGAGCTGGACGCGGTGTACCTCGCGGGCGGGTTCGGAAACTATATGGACGCGGAAAGCGCGGTGCGGATCGGGCTGCTGCCCGCGTCGCTTGCCGGGCGGATCGTGCCTGTCGGCAACGCGGCCATGGGCGGCGCGGCGCTGATTCTGGCTGACAGTGAAAACGAGCGCGCCTGCGCGCGGATCGCCCGCATGGGCGCGCATGTGGAGCTGGGAAGCAATCCGTATTTTATGGAGCAGTATATAGACTGTATGATGCTCGGTCCGGCGGACTGAGCGATGGACTGGAGGAGGAACGCGCTGTGGAAATGTTGATACGCGACGCCGGCGCCAGGATAGAGCTGGACGCACTGTTTGAAAAGCTTGCCATTGTACGGGGCGCAGACGAAGAGACGGACGCGCTGGTAGAGCGGCTGTTCGCCGATGCGGAAAAAATTGCCTGTCCCAAGGCCTTTTACCGGCAGGCGAATGTGGACGAGATCCATGAAAATTACGCGGTTGTGGACGGCGTACGGTTCTCTTCGCCTCTTGTCAGCCGCAATCTGGGAACAGAAAACAAGACGGTCTATCCCTATACCGCAACCTGCGGCAGGGAACTGTATGAATGGGCCAAGTCGCTGACCGATTTTTACGAGCAGTATATCGCGGACTGCGTGATGGAGCTGTATCTGCGCCGAATTATGGGAACGCTGCACGACGAGGTGAAACGCGTCCACTTTGCGGGCCGGGATATGTCCGCTATGGCGCCGGGATCGCTCGAAACCTGGCCGATCAGCGAACAGGTTCCGCTGTTCACATTGCTCGGCAAGGGCGCGGTAGAAGCGGGAGTGGAAGTATCGGAGTCATTTTTGCTGTACCCGATCAAGTCGGTCAGCGGGTTCTATTTTTCCGCGGCGCAGCATTTTGAAAACTGCGCCATGTGCCCGCGCATCGACTGCCCGAACCGCCGCGCGCCTTTTGACGAGGCGCTATCCATGCTTGCAATGGGCGGCGGATGCGGTGTATAATAGAGATGCGGGCGAAGGCGGCTGCCGGTCTGAACGGATTTAGCGCGCTGTTCGCCTATGCGGAAAGGAGAATGCATATGCGGCGGCTTATTGCTGCGATTCCGGCTACGGGAGACCATTTCCCGCTGATTCTGGTACTCGTCGGGCTTGTGCTCGCCGCCGGCCTGTGCGCAGCGCTGCTGATCCTTCGCGTAAAAGCCAGAAAACGCGCGGAAGCGGAGCCGACGGAAGAGCAGGCGCTGCACGGAGACGCGACGGATCAGCAAATGCGGGAAAACGACAACAACGGCTGGGAAGCGGAGCAGGACGGGGACGAGCGGTCCTAAGACGTACCGGCCGGGATTTCTCGTGCAAGGAGAGAAAAACATGATATTGCCCTGGAACAGGCGGGAAGCGTACGTGACAATGTCGATGCAGAAACAGGCGGAAGTGCGCGACCGGCTCACTGCGGGCGGCGTTGCGTACATCCTGCGCACTGTCAACCGCAACAGTCCGTCGCCGTTTTATTCGTCCCGGGCGCGGACGGGAACGTTCGGCCAGGATGCGCAGCTTTTTTGCACCTATATTTTCTATGTTGCAAAAAAGGACCTGCGCAAGGCGAAGCTTTTGCTCGGCGGCCAGGGCGCATAGCAAGCGCCTGCGCCGGCGCAGGATACGGCGGATGTTGGGGGCGCGGTTTCCCCATAGCCTGCTGACGATATGTTCTGTTTAATATAAACCAAAGATAGTAGCCTTTACTCTTTTGGCCTGAAATAGTATAATATTATATTATAATTTTGCAGGACAGAGGAAGAAGGCACTATGTCGGAACTGAAAAACAGAGGTTACCGCGTGATCGACGCGCACGCGCATATTTTTCCCGAGAAGATTGCGGCCAAGGCTGCGTCCGCCATTGGCGATTTTTATGATATTTCCATGCACCACGCCGGTCTGCTCAGTGAGCTGACCGGTTTTGGCGCGCAATGCGGGATTGCGGGTTTTCTCGTCTCTTCGACCGCGACGATGCCGCATCAGGTGCCGTCGATTAACAATTTTATTCACGCGAGCTGCGCGGACAATCCGAATCTGGTCGGGTTCGGCTCTCTGCATCCGGATTACGAAGGCTATGCGCAGGAGCTGGACCGCATGGTTGAAATCGGCCTGCGGGGCGTGAAACTGCACCCTGATTTTCAAAAGTTTGCAATCGACGATCCAAAGGTCTATCCTATTTACGATAGCATCCGTGCCCATGGACTGCCCATTCTGATGCATATGGGGGACGACCGGTACGACTATTCTCATCCAAAGCGTCTTGCGCGGATGCTGGAGGATTTTCCCGGCCTTGTGGTGATCGCCGCTCATTTCGGAGGATATCAGAGCTGGGACGAGGTGCCCCGCTATCTTGCGGGCCGTCCGGACCTGTACTTTGACACTTCCAGTTCGCTCGCGTTTATCTCCCGGGATCAGGCGCGCAGCCTGATCGAGCTGATCGGGGAGGATCGGTTCTTTTTCGGGACGGACTATCCCATGTGGTCGCCGGGCGAGGAGCTCGACCGTTTCTTTGCGCTGGAGCTGACCGATGCGCAGAACCGTAAGATTCTGTATGACAATTTCGCCCGCTTATTCCATATTGACGGATGAATCAACAGGGTTTTCACATGTTTTTCCGCATTTACGTCGGGACGTCTCGATGGAATCCGACAACGTTCGTTGCCGCGTATTGCGGTTTGTCGCGAACGGTGACGCGTGGGCGGGTTTTCCGGCGTTTTTTGCGATAAGTTGCTGTTTACAAATTGAAACTGATCTGTATAATAAAACTAGAATGTACAGACGGGGGGACGAATGGATGTTTTCAAAAGACAACGCGCAGGTGTGCGCTCTGTGTGAACATGGCACCCAGCTGCAGAATGTGAACCATGTGCTTTGCAGAAAAAAAGGCGTCGTTTTGGCCACTTACAGATGCCGTAAATTCGCATATGATCCGCTCAAGCGCGAACCGAAGCGTATATCTGTACTGAACAGCGGATACACGCCGGAGGATTTTTCGATCACCTGATGACAACAGCGCAGCGGCATGAACTGCTTTGCCGCGGCCCTTTTGAAACCCGAATGGGAACGAGATCCGAAAAAAAGACAGAGGAGCAAAGCTCACTCTGTCTTTTTCACTTTCAAAAGGCGGCCGGCCCAGGATAGCAGGTCCGCCTGCGGCGGTTGCCGGCCTCCGAGGGCGAGGTTTTTGATCCGGGAACCTGTGCGGGGACCAAAAGAACGCCTCTTTGCCAGAGGCCGGGAGAATGTGCAGGTTAAATATGGTATAATATAAAAAAAATGGGTCAATAAATATTGACACAACTCTTTATATATGTTACAATGCTAAATTGATATTATAATGCCTATTTATATGCATTGCTCTGCTTTATTGTGGATTATAGCACAGTATTGGGGACTGGTCAAGAGAAAATAGGAATTTGGTTATCAACTGCGGTTCACAAATTATCTATGGGAGTGATTGCTTGTTATGTTGCCAAAAGTAGACCCGTCTGTACTGGGCGCGCATCTCGTCACCCTCGGGAACAACCAGAGGGTGAGTTTTGCCAAAATCAAAGAGGTGCAGGAAACCCCGTATCTCATTGAGGTCCAGAAGAAGTCATACGACCTGTTTATCAACGAAGGGCTGCACGAGGTGCTGCGCGACGCGTCCGGCGTGACCGATCACACCGGCAACTTAATTCTGGATTACGTGAGTTTTTCGATCGACGATACGCCGAAGTATACCGTAGAGGAGTGCAAGGAGCGCGACGCGACCTATTCCGCCGCGATGCGCGTAAAAATCCGGCTTACGAACAAGTCCACGGGCGAGATCCAGGAGCAGGAGATCTTCGTGGGAGAAATCCCGCTGATGACCGACACCGGCACGTTTGTCATAAACGGCGCGGAGCGCGTCGTCGTCTCGCAGCTGATCCGCTCGCCTGGCATTTATTTTGGAATTCAGTACGACAAGAGCGGCAAGCGGCTTTATACCGGAACTGTCATGCCGAACCGCGGCCTGTGGATCGAGTACGAGACCGATTCCAACGACGTGGCATATACCCGCGTGGACAAGAACAGGAAAATACCGGTCACAGTGCTGCTTCGCGTGCTCGGCCTGCATACCAATGAGCAGATTATCGACATGTACGGCGGGCTGCCCAAGATTATGGCGACGCTCGAAAAGGACAGTACGGACGACTATCAGTCCGCCCTGTTCGAGCTTTACAAGCGCCTGCGCCCGGGCGAGCCGCCCACGGTGGACAGCGCCGAGTCTCACATCAACAACATGATCTTCAACGGCCGCAACTATGACCTGACGAGAGTCGGCCGCTATAAATACAATAAGAAACTGGCCCTGGCCGAACGACTTGAGGGCCTGACCCTTGCGCAGAATGTGATTGCGCCGCTGACCGGCGAACTGCTGTTTGAGGCGGGGACGCGCCTTGGCGCGGAGCAGGCGCAGCTGATTGAGGACAATGGCGTCAGCACCGTATATGTAGACGTGAACGGAACCGAGCTGAAGGTGTTCAGCAACGGTATGGTCGACATGTCCAAGTTTGTCGGCTTCGACCCGCAGGAGGCGGGGATCAACGAAAAGGTTCGCCTTTCCGTGCTGCAGGAGATTCTGGAGACGGCCGAAAACGACGATGAGATTAAAAAGCTGGCCAAGGAGCGCAGGGGAGAACTGATCCCGCTGCATTTGATCCCGGAGGATATCTTCTCCTCAGTCAACTATATGCTGGGCCTGGATTACGGCATCGGCACCGACGACGATATCGACCACCTCGGCAACCGCCGCATCCGCAGCGTGGGCGAGCTGCTCCAGAACCAGTTCCGGATCGGCTTTGCGCGCATGGAACGCAGTATCCGCGAGCGTATGAACATCCAGGACACGGAAATCGTTACGCCGTCGGCTCTGGTGAACACCCGTCCGGTCATCGCGGCCATCCGCGAGTTTTTCGGGTCCTCGCCGCTGTCTCAGTTCATGGACCAGACCAACCCCTTAACCGAGCTTACGCACAAGCGCCGCCTGTCCGCGCTCGGCCCGGGCGGCCTGACCCGCGACCGCGCCTCATTCGAGGTGCGCGACGTGCACTATTCCCATTACGGCAGGGTCTGCCCCATCGAGACCCCGGAAGGTCCGAACATCGGCCTGATCTCGTATATGTCAAGCTATGCGCGTATCAATGAGTACGGCTTTTTGGAGGCTCCCTACCGCAAAATTGACAAGGAGACCGGCGTCGTGCTCGACGAAGTGGAGTACATGACCGCCGACCGCGAGGATAAATTCATTGTGGCGCAGGCCAACGAGCCCATCGGCGAGGACGGCCGCTTCCTCAATGCCAAAGTCGCCGCCCGCCACCGCGAGGAGATTATGGAAATCGCCCGCGAGCGCGCCGATTACATGGATATTTCGCCCAAGATGGTCGTTTCGATCGCGACGGCCATGATTCCGTTTCTGGAAAACGACGACGCAAACCGCGCCCTGATGGGTTCGAACATGCAGCGGCAGGCCGTGCCCCTGATCCGCACGGAGGCCCCCATTGTCGGCACCGGCATGGAGTACAAGGCCGCGCTGGACTCGGGCGTGTGCATCATCGCCAAGGAAGACGGAGTCGTCACCGACGTGACCGCGCGTCAAATTGAAGTGCTCGGCGACAGCGGCCTGACAACGACGTACCGGCTCACCAAATTTGTTCGCTCCAACCAGGGCACCTGCATGAACCAGCGGCCCATTGTGAGCACGGGCCAGCGCGTCCGGAAGGGAGAAGTGCTGGCCGACGGCCCATCCACCGACAACGGAGAGCTGGCGCTCGGCCGCAACGTCCTGATCGGGTTCATGACCTGGGAGGGCTATAACTATGAGGACGCGATCCTCATCAACGAACGGCTGGTCAAGGACGACGTATACACGTCGATCCACATAGAGGAATACGAGCAGGAGGCCCGCGAGACAAAGCTTGGCAGCGAAGAGATCACCCGCGAGATCCCGAACGTGTCGGAAGACGCGCTCAAGGACCTCGATGAAAACGGCGTGATCCGGATCGGCGCCGAAGTGCGCGCCGGCGACATTCTCGTTGGCAAAGTAACGCCCAAGGGCGAGACTGAGCTGACCGCGGAGGAGCGCCTGCTGCGCGCCATCTTCGGTGAAAAGGCGCGCGAGGTGCGCGACACCTCCCTGCGCGTGCCGCACGGCGAATACGGCACCGTTGTGGACGTCAAGATATTCACCAGCGAAAACAGTTCGGAGCTCTCTCCGGGCGTGAATAAGGTCATCCGCGTCTATATCGCGCAAAAGCGCAAGATCTCCGTGGGCGACAAGATGGCGGGCCGCCACGGCAACAAGGGCGTCATTTCCCGTATCCTGCCGCAGGAGGATATGCCGTTTATGGACGACGGCACGCCCCTTGACATCGTGCTCAACCCCCTCGGTGTTCCGTCCCGGCTCAATATCGGGCAGGTGCTGGAGGTCCATCTCGGCTATGCGGCCAAGGCCCTCGGCTGGAAGATCATGACCCCGGTATTCGACGGCGCGAACGAGAACGACATTATGAAAGCGCTGGAGCTTGCGGGCTATGCTCCCCACGGCAAGAGCCGCCTGCGCGACGGCCGTACCGGCGAGGCCTACGACCAGCTCGTCACAGTCGGCTATATGTATTACCTTAAGCTCGCCCACCTTGTCGACGACAAGATCCACGCCCGTTCCACCGGCCCGTACTCCCTGGTCACCCAGCAGCCGCTGGGCGGCAAGGCCCAGTTCGGCGGCCAGCGTTTCGGCGAGATGGAGGTGTGGGCGATGGAGGCCTACGGCGCTGCCTACACCCTGCAGGAAATTCTGACCGTAAAATCGGACGACGTGGTCGGGCGCGTCAAGACCTATGAGGCCATCGTCAAGGGGCAGAACATTCCCAAGCCCGGCATTCCCGAGTCTTTCAAAGTTCTCATTAAGGAGCTGCAGTCGCTCTCGCTCGATGTAAAGGTCCTCTCCAAGGACAACGAGGAAATCGACCTCAACCAGCCGATCGACGACGACAGCAGCGGAATCGACCTGGATGTGTCCGACAACTTCGCCGCGCCCGACTTCGACGAGGGCGATATGGACGCCGGCGGCTTCATCTTCGAGGAGCAGGAACAGTTCGACAGCAGCCTTTCCAGCTTCCTGGACGACGAGCCGCTCGACGACGATTTGCTGCCCTATGACAGCGAAAATCTATAAGGGAGAGAAGGGATTGCGTGAGTATGGAATTCAATGAATTTGCATCCATTAAAATAGGTTTGGCTTCTCCGGAAAAGATTAGGTCATGGTCTTATGGCGAGGTAAAAAAACCCGAGACAATCAACTACAGAACCCTTAAGCCGGAACGCGACGGCCTGTTCTGCGAGCGTATTTTCGGTCCGACCAAGGACTGGGAATGCCACTGCGGAAAGTATAAAAAGCTGCGTTATAAGGGCAAAATCTGCGACCGCTGCGGCGTGGAGGTCACCAAGGCGAAGGTCC
>USJY01000031.1 GCA_900555065.1 uncultured Eubacteriales bacterium | reverse complement strand
CACCAACTACGGCAGCGACGACTACACCCCCTTTGTCACCATCAAGTATACGCCCAACTACTGCGGAGGGGCCCTGCCGTTTTCCAAATGGACTGCAGTTCTTCCCAACTGTCTCAGTTTTGCCATGAACGACATCACCCGGCAATATAATGATTACCAAGTACGACCAAATTCAGGAGATACTGTCTATACCCTGTTCAACAAACTGCACAACAATCTGCCGCGCCTATACGGGAAAAACATCTCCAGCAGTTATTACACCTCACAGGAGGCAGTCCCCGTCTCATCCAATACTTACCGCGTCGCCATGCGGAAAGCATATGTCGCAGATGTCCATGACGGGCATTACTGGCGGGAATCGAGTAACTACTTATGGGCAAATAAGATGGGGGCGCTGGCCTCTGAGGAAATCATTGACACAGACAATCCGTCTGATAACTTCTCTGCCGGATGGAATCCCGATTATGGCTACTACACAGGCCCTACGATTTATTTCTATGTCTATAAATAGGGGGAGAGTTCATGCGGAAAATCAGTATTATTATAATGCTTGTCACAGTTGCGGTTGTCATGTGTTCGTGTCAGTCTGGGCATAATGTATCTTCTTCATCTCAAAACAGCTCCTCTGCAAACTCGAATTCGTCATCCATCTCAATAGACGAACCCAACCGTCTGGATTTAACATCTTTGTCAGAGCCGGAAATTAATGAAACAACTGTAGAATGCCCGGAATATGAACGCTCGGAGGATTTTGGAGTTGCACAACAAAATGCATATGGATCAGAGCGAGATTACCCAATTGCATCGGTCGACGACGAACCGTTTAACCCTGAAAACCTGTACTGGATGCCGGCTATTGATAATGAGACCGAGCTGGAGACGCTACTGAAATACCAAGCGGTCAACAGTGAATTAGCGTGGATTATGCATGGGGACGTTGGGTATGCCTGGCCGTTCAACCTATATAGCCTAGGGCAGTCCCCATTGCTGTATTTCCGGCAGATGAATGCATATGACTATTACACTGTGTACCGGGTCGGCGGCGGCGGGCGAATGTACGTATTTTTGTCTACAGGCGGAGCTGTACAGCCTGTGGGCAACGCAGTTCCAATCAGCTATATGACGCTGTATTTGCAGGACAGGATGGAGTCCGGCGACTTTCAGCATCTGCAAGTGGGCGACAGTATTGACAGGGTAATTGAAATAGACCGGTCGGTGCAGATGGAAAAGAACAAGTTCCATTATCCAGTCAATCCCAATTATCCGAATAGCGGCCCTATGAGCATATCCCTGCTGGCAGATGGAATCATGGTATTTCGCTACGAACTTAAAGGTGATGAAATCGTTATTTCATCTATGGAGTATTGTGAGGACTTTATACTTCGTGGTGGTATAGATTCATGGCAGCAGGACCTTTCCTTTAAAATCCTCCCGCAGGACTACCCGCCGGAGACCTGACGTTTCCATGCCATAATGCCATACGCCATGCTTTAGTACAAAGTGCGGGGGGAAGCCCGGCCTGGTAACGGGCTCCCCCGCACATATACGCTTTCCCCTGACATACAATCCGTGAGCTCGCGTGGGCTGCGGCCGTCCGCACAGCTGACGGATACGGATAACCCGACCTATTCCTATGTGGATTATCCGTTCAATACCGACGCGGCCGACGGCTGGACCTCGACCGGCGATTCAACCGCGCCGCACTGCTGGTATACTTCGCCGACCGTGTACTTCTCCTGCCCGCTGGGCTATTATTAAAAATGGGGGTATCCGTCATGAAAAAACTGTTTGCCGGACTATGCGTTTGCATCCTCCTTCTCTGCGGGTGCAAAGCGGAGCCGCAGGGGGAAATATCTCACACAAGCTCCGGTTTTTCAAGCCAATCGGCCGCTTCTTCCTCCTCGGATTCACCGGGTGGCCAGAGCGTTTCCTCCGCGTCGCACAGCACGCTGCCCTATGATGAAAGCTGCCCTTCTTTTGATTCATATGAGGAGTTAATACAGGCAAAACCGAATGATGCGTACCGTCTTCCGCCGAGCCCCAATCCGAATACTCCTGACTATGACTGGACGGAGGAAAACATCCTCTGGTGGCCGGACGTGGACAACAGTATCGGTGTGGACGACGCGTACGGGGACGCCGTCGTATCCTATCCCTACTTCTGGTCGGTGCATCAGTCTGCTCTTTGGGGGCCAATCTACTATGCATACATCCACTATGAACCGGAACTGACCTTTATGCGGCAGGTGGACGATTCGCACTATTACGTCGTTTTCAACGCCGAAGGCGGCGGGCGGCTCTTCCTCTTCTATACGCCCAGGCCGCTGAAAATGGAAGGGCTGGACAATGTTCTGCAGGACTATCTGCGCCTGTATGTCTACAAAACCCTTTCCTACAGCGACTTCGACGGCATTACTGCCGGCGATAGCATAGACGAGGTGATCGCTGTGGATAAGACGGCGCAGCTTGCAAAAAACGAATACGATATAGCCGACGCGTACAAATACTCCATGCATCTGCTGAAGGACGGGCTGCTGATCATCACCTATGACAAGACAGACGGAAATATTGTGGTGAAAGATAAGATTTTCAGTGAGGATTTTATTTTCGATTACTTTTCTCTGTTCAACTTCACAGATGAACAATTTGCTCTTATGGAAGAAAAGGATCTTTATATGGAGCAATACCGGCAGGTTAAAATCCTCCCGCAGGACTACCCGCCGGAGACCTGACGCTGACCAATGCGACGCGGGCAAACGCAAGGGCGCGGCTAAATTGCCGCGCCCTTGTTTTTGCAACCGCCTCTACGGACAGTGGTCAATGGGCGGTGCTGGCAGCGCCACCGTGCGGCCCGCAAGGCCGCCCAGCACGGGATCGCCGGCGGGAATATGAAACGCAAGCCGGCTCGCAAACAGCGCCTGCCAGCGCAGGCCAAGCTCCCGGTTAAAGACCGGATCGCCATATTTGGGATCGCCCGCAACGGGGCAGCCGATCCCCGCAAGCTGAACGCGGATCTGGTGCGTACGTCCGGTGCACAGCTCCACTTCCAAAAGGCTGGTGCGCCGGCCCCGCTCTACGACGCGGTAGCGCAGCAGCACTGGTTTCGCGTCCGGACCCGCCTGCGCCCGCAGTCCGGCGATATTTCGGCTGCCGTCCTTGTACAGATTACCCGCAAGCTCGCCTGCTGGCGCAGGCGGACAGCCGCGTACAAGACAGCTGTAATACTTGCGGATGGACCGGTCCCGGATATAGGCGTTGAGCGCGCGCAGCGCCGCCGCCGTCTTTGCGGCGAGAACCAGCCCGCCCGTGTTGCGGTCGAGCCGGTTGCACAGGGCGGGCGCAAAGCTCATCTCAGCCGCAGGGTCGTACGCGCCGGTTGATTCCAGGTAACCGAGCATACGATTGATCAGCGTGTCCTCCTCCGGCCCGCCATGGCTGAGCAGCCCCTGCGGCTTGTTGAGTACAAGCACGCTTTCATCTTCATATATGATCTGCGGCGGCGGGAACCCCGTATGCCTTGCGCGCGGCGCGGCCTCAAAAAACTCGTCGCCTATATACAGGGAAAGCCGGTCCCCTTCCCGCAGCACGTCCCCGCCCGCGGCCCGCTGTCCGTTGCGCTTAATGCGCTTTTTCCGCAGGTAACGGTACATCAGCGCCGGCGGCAGCCGCAGCGACTTTTGCAAAAACTTATCCAGCCTCTGCCCCGCGTCGTTTTTGGTTATAACGATTTCCCGCATACAGCCGCCTCCTCCTCATAATAAAATGATTATAACACAAAAATCGGAAATACCATAGCGTTATATACATATCCGTCCACACAGCGTCTTTTCCCCTGCAAACGGGGCTGTTTGCACAGCGTGCTGCGCCTGCTCCCGGCAGAGCCGTCGGTTCCCGGCCGCAGCGGGAACCCCGCATGCTTTGCGCGGCGCTGGTATCCCGAATAACACCGCCGAGGCCCGTACGGGTACATCCTGCTACGTCCGCCGTGCAGGACATAGTATTGAACGTCTCGAAAACGACCGGCTGCGGGCCGGCCGGCAAAACCGTACCTTGCGCCAAATTTTTGCGCATAAATTTGCAAAAGGGTATTTACGAATACAACTATTAGTTGTATAATAAGTGCGGCGCTGGATTTTTCGTTTGCAGCGGCTGTCTGCGGCGGCTGGAAATATATGCTCCCCCCTTTTATTGGCCCGTGATTTGCAGTATAATATATAGAAGCGCGGCGCATCCGAACCGCGGACGGCCAGGCGATTCTACATAGAAATACAAAGGACGAAGAAATGAAGCAGGACAATCCTCATGCAAAACACAGGCAGCGGCTCCGGGCGCGATTTCTCGCAACCGGCCTGGACGGGTTTCAGGACCATGAAATTCTGGAGCTCGCGTTGTTCTATGTCTATTCCCGGCGGGACACAAACCCCATCGGCCACGCGCTGCTCGACAAATTCGGCAGTCTCAGCGGCGTATTGGACGCGCCGGCCGAAGCGCTTCAGAAAGTGCCCGGCGTAGGGCCGCAGGCCGCGGTGTTTTTGAAACTTCTACCCGCCCTGTTCGCGCGCTACGAATCCTCGAAATACGACGACGTAACCACAATCGGCAGCCCGCAGGAGGCCGCGGACTATATTCTGCCCCGCTTCATAGGCAAGACGGACGAGCTTGTATATCTGCTCGCCCTGGACGCAAAACACAAGGTCCTGTTTGCGGACTTCATCCACAAGGGCAGCGTCAACGCGGTGGAGATCAACACGCGCCGCATATGTGAAATCGCCCTTTCCTGCCAAAGCACCTGCGTAGTGCTTGCACATAACCATCCGTCGGGGCTCGCCATCCCGTCCGAAGAGGATATGATGACGACGCAGACGCTGGAAAAGACGCTTTTGTCCATGGGCGTGACCATGATGGACCATATCGTCGTGGCGGACGGGGACTACGTCTCCTTTGCAGAGAGCGGCTTTCTGCTCAAGCAGCGCATGTTCGCCCAGCTTCGCCAGAAAAACCAGCCGGAGGACCACACGAATGAAATTTGATCTGCACTCCCCCTACAAACCCACCGGCGACCAGCCGCAGGCCATTGACGCCCTCGTACGCGGCGTGCAAGCCGGTTACCCGGAGCAGACCCTGCTCGGTGTGACCGGCTCCGGCAAAACCTATACCATGGCCAACGTGATCGCCGCAGTGAACAAACCCACGCTGGTGCTTGCCCATAATAAGACGCTGGCAGCCCAGCTCTGCAGCGAGTTCCGCGAGTTTTTTCCGAACAATGCAGTGGAATACTTTGTCTCCTATTACGACTATTATCAGCCTGAAGCGTATATTGTGCACACCGACACATATATAGAGAAGGACATGTCCATAAACGACGAGATCGATAAACTACGCCACAGCGCAACTTCTGCGCTGTTTGAGCGGCCGGACGTCATCATCGTCGCGTCCGTCTCCTGCATCTATACCCTGGGCGATCCCATCGACTACAAGACCATGGTCGTTTCGCTGCGGCCCGGCATGCGCCTGAGCCGCGACGCGTTTATACGTTCTCTGGTCGGCATCCAGTACGAACGGGGCGATATCGACTTCCAGCGCAATCGCTTCCGGGTGCGCGGCGACGTGGTCGAGGTATTCCCCGTCCATTCGGGCGACAACTGTATACGCGTCGAATTTTTCGGGGACGAAATAGACCGGATCAGCGAAATCAACGCGCTGACGGGCGAGCTCAAAGGCGTTCTGAGCCACGCCGCGATCTATCCCGCCTCCCACTACGTTACCTCCAAAGACAAAATGGAGCAAGCCCTCGTACGTATTGAACAGGAGCTGGAAGAGCGGGTTCAATACTTTGAAAGCAAGGGCAAGCTTATCGAGGCGCAGCGGATCGCACAGCGCACCCGCTACGATATGGAGATGATGCGCGAACTGGGCTACTGTTCGGGAATCGAGAACTACTCGCGCGTAATCAGCGGCCGCCCGCCCGGTTCGACACCCTTTACCCTGCTCGACTATTTTCCCAAAGACTACCTGATGATTATCGACGAATCGCACGTCACCCTGCCGCAGGTGCGCGGCATGTACGGCGGCGACCGTTCGCGCAAGGAGAACCTGGTAAATTACGGGTTTCGGCTGCCAAGCGCGTTTGACAACCGCCCGCTCAACTTTGAGGAATTCCAGAGCAAGCTGAACCAGGTTATTTATGTGAGCGCGACGCCGGGCGAATACGAGCGTGAGCGCTCATCGCAGATAGCGGAGCAGATCATCCGTCCCACCGGGCTGTTGGACCCGCAGGTGGTCGTCAAACCCACCGCCGGCCAGATCGACGATTTGCTCGGCGAGATCCGGATCCGGACCGAGCGCGGCGCGCGCGTGCTCATCACCACCCTGACAAAAAAAATGGCCGAAGACCTGACCGAATACCTCAAAAACGCAGGGGTCAAGGTGAAATACATGCACCACGACGTGGAAACCATCGAGCGCATGCACATCATCCGCGACCTGCGGGGCGGCATGTTCGACGTGCTCGTCGGCATAAACCTCCTGCGCGAGGGGCTGGACCTGCCCGAAGTGGAACTCGTCGCCATTCTCGACGCGGATAAGGAGGGGTTCCTGCGCAGCGAGACGTCGCTGATCCAGACCATCGGCCGCGCCGCGCGCAATGTGGACGGCATGGTCATCATGTACGCGGACAGCGTCACCCCGTCCATGGAACGCGCCCTGAGCGAAACGGAGCGCAGGCGCGCCATCCAGAAGGCCTACAACGACGCGCACGGGATCACGCCGAAGAGCGTGGTCAAAGAAGTGCGCGACGTGCTGGAGATCACCTCCAAACAGGATTACAACACCATGGTCGACGGCAAACGGCTCTCGCGCAAAGAGCGCATGGCCCTGATCTCCCGGCTGGAAAAGGAGATGAAGGCCGCCGCAAAGATCATGGAATTCGAGCACGCGGCCTACTTGCGCGACCGCATAAAAGAGCTTATGGGAAATGAAAAGGAAGAGAAGTAATATGCAGAGCAAAGACGCTATCATCGTACGGGGCGCACGGGAGAACAACCTCAAGAACATTGACGTGGAGGTGCCGCGCGGCAAGCTGGTGGTCTTTACCGGCCTTTCCGGTTCGGGCAAGTCGTCGCTCGCCTTTGAAACGATATATGCCGAGGGCCAGCGCCGGTATGTGGAGAGCCTGTCCTCCTATGCGCGCCAGTTCCTGGGCCAGATGGAGAAGCCCGATGTGGACTCGATTGAGAACCTCTCGCCCGCCATCTCCATAGATCAGAAGACAACCTCCAAAAACCCCCGCTCCACCGTGGGTACCATCACCGAGATTTACGACTACCTGCGCCTGCTCTATGCAAATATCGGGCTGCCCCACTGCCCGGTCTGCGGCAAGGAGATCCGGCAGCAGTCGATCGACCAGATCGTCGACCGTATCCTGGCCGTGGGCGACGGCGTGCGCGCGCAGATCCTCGCGCCCGTAGTCCGGGGCCGCAAGGGCGAATACCATAAGCTGCTTGAAGACGCGCGCAAAAGCGGGTTTGTGCGGGTGATCGTGGACGGGATCCTCTACGATCTCGGCGAACCGATCCCGATGGACAAGAACAAAAAGCACAACATCGACGTGGTGGTCGACCGCATCGTCATCCGTGAAGAGAGCCGCAGCCGGATCGCCGATTCGGCCGAGACGGCCTCAAAACTCGCGGGCGGGCTGGTAGCGCTCGGCATTGTGGACGGCGAACGCATCCTCTTTTCCCAAAAGTACGCCTGTCCGGACCACGACGTAACCATTGAGGAGCTGGTGCCGCGGCTCTTCTCGTTCAACAACCCCTATGGCGCCTGCCCCGAATGCACGGGCCTTGGCACCCTGTTAAAGGTGGACCCCGACCTGATCATCCCGGACCGGAACCTGTCGCTCAACGAAGGCGCGGTCAAAGCCTCCGGCTGGACGATGAACGGCGCCTCCACCATTGCGGCCATGTACTTTAAGGCCCTGGGCGACGCCTACGGCTTTGACCTTGACACGCCGGTGCGCGACATACCTCCGCAGGGTCTGGACGCGCTGCTCTACGGCACGGGGAACAAGAAACTCAAAATCGAGCGCGTGTTCGGCGGGCATTCGACCTTCTATGAAACGCCCTTCGAGGGCATTGTCCACAACCTGGAGCGCCGCCACAAAGAGACGCAGAGCGACGCTTCGCGCGCCGATCTTGAAAACTTCATGAGCGCCGTGCCCTGTCCCGGCTGCAGCGGCCGCAGGCTCAATAAAATGGCGCTGGCCGTCACAGTGGGCGGCAAGAACATCTATGAGCTGACCACCCTTCCGATCAGCGGCCTGCTCCGCTTCTTTGAAGAGTTGACCCTGAGCGAAAAGGAGCAGATGATCGCAAAACAGATCCTCAAGGAGATACGGGAACGGCTCGGCTTTCTCGTCTCAGTGGGTCTGGAATACCTGTCCCTGTCCCGCTCGGCGGGCACGCTCTCAGGCGGCGAGAGCCAGCGCATCCGGCTGGCGACCCAGATCGGTTCGTCGCTGATGGGCGTAATCTATATTCTGGACGAGCCGAGCATCGGCCTGCACCAGAAGGATAACCAGAAACTGCTCGCCACATTGGAAAAGCTGCGCGACCTTGGCAACACGCTGATCGTAGTCGAGCACGACGAGGACACCATGCGCGCCGCCGACGAGATCGTGGACATCGGCCCCGGCGCGGGCATCCACGGCGGCTATGTCGTCGCGCAGGGCTCGGTGGAGGACATTATCCGCTGCGAAGATTCCATCACCGGCCAGTACCTGTCCGGAAAGAAGTTCATTCCCGTCCCGAAAAAGCGGCGCGAAGGCAACGGCCATAAGCTCATCGTGCGCGGCGCGCGGGAGAACAACCTCAGGAACATCGATGTGGAGCTGCCCCTGGGCACGTTTATCTGCGTCACCGGCGTATCCGGATCGGGCAAGTCGTCGCTCGTGGGCGAGATCATCTCCAAGAGCCTCGCCGTCGAGCTCAACGGCGCGGTCAAGGTCCGGCCCGGCAGGTTCGACCGTATGGAGGGCCTTGAACACCTCGACAAAGTCATCAACATCGATCAGTCGCCCATCGGCCGCTCGCCACGCTCCAACCCCGCAACCTACACCGGGCTGTTCACCGACATCCGCGACCTGTTCGCCTCTCTGCCCGAGAGCAAAATGCGCGGGTTTGGTCCGGGCCGGTTCTCCTTTAACGTCAAGGGCGGCAGGTGCGAGGCCTGTGAAGGCGACGGCATCCTGAAAATCGAGATGCACTTTCTGCCCGATATATACGTACCCTGCGAAGTGTGTAAGGGAAAGCGCTACAACCGCGAAACCCTCGAAGTGAAATACAAGGGCAAAAGCATAAGCGACGTGCTGGAAATGACGGTGGAAGAGGGCCTTACCTTCTTCGAGAACCACCCGCGCCTCAAGCGCAAGCTGCAAACCCTCTACGACGTCGGCCTGGGCTATATCAAGATCGGCCAGCCGTCCACTACTCTTTCGGGCGGCGAAGCGCAGCGGGTCAAGCTCGCCACCGAGCTGTCCAAGCGTTCGACGGGACGCACCATTTATATCCTGGACGAACCGACCACCGGCCTGCACGCCGGCGACGTGCACAAGCTGACCGAAGTGCTCGCCCGGTTCGTGGACGCGGGCAATACCGTGCTCGTCATTGAACACAACCTCGACATTATTAAAATTGCGGACCATATCATTGACCTTGGCCCGGACGGCGGCGACCGCGGCGGCAGGATCGTCGTCAGCGGCACGCCGGAGCAGGTCGCAGCCTGCCCCCGCTCCTACACCGGCCAGTTTTTGAAGCCGCTGCTGGAAGCGGCGCAGGCGCAGACGGCGCAGCCCCAAAAAACAAAACCCGGAAAAACGGCGAAGAGAAAATAACGGATACAGAAAACGGGCCGGGCTGCGTTTTTACAGCCCGGCCCGTTTTTATTTGCAGCGGCGGG
>USJY01000030.1 GCA_900555065.1 uncultured Eubacteriales bacterium | reverse complement strand
CGTCGCGGACAAAAATCTCAACTCGCTGGTCGATTTCCGTTATAAGCGAAAATACACAGCTGAAAACGGGGAGGACGGCGCTGCAAAAAACTGTACGGGCAGAAGCGGCCGTTCGCTAGTCATCCGGGTCCCCATCGGCACGCTGATCCGGGAGGCGTCGACGGGCGCCGTTATGAAAGACATGTCGGACATGGAACCGTACGTTCTTGCAAAGGGCGGCGCGGGCGGCTGGGGCAACGCCCGGTACGCGAACGCGGTGCGGCAGGCGCCACGATTTTCCCGCGCGGGCCGGCCTGGGACGGAATATGAACTGCTGCTGGAGCTGAAACTGATTGCGGACGTAGGGCTCGTGGCGCTGCCAAACGTAGGAAAGTCCACCCTGCTTTCCGTGGTGAGCGCGGCGCGGCCCAAGATCGCAAATTACCATTTTACCACGCTCTCACCCAATCTCGGCGTAGTGCGCGTAGACGAAGGAGAGTCCTTTGTCATGGCGGACATCCCGGGTATCATCGGCGGCGCGAGCCAGGGCGTGGGTTTGGGCCTGCAGTTTCTACGGCATATAGAGCGCTGCCGACTGCTCGTGCACATGGTCGACATTGCATCCACAGAGGGCCGCGACCCCATTGAGGATTATGAGACCATCAACGCTGAAATGCGCCAGTACAGCCCGGCGCTGGCACAAAAGCCGCAGATCGTCGTCGGGAATAAGGCCGACGCGGTCACGGACCGCGCGCGGGCAGACGCATTCCGGGCCCATGTTGAGGCGCAGGGGCGCACCTATGTCGAAATCTCGGCGGCCGCGCGCACCGGCGTGCGTGAGCTCGTCTACCTGTTGTGGGAGCGGATACAGCAGCTGCCCAGGCCTACGGTGTTCGAGCCGGAATACAGGCCGCAGGCCACCGCTGCCGAAGACCGCGGCTTCACCATACGCAAAGAGAACGGGGTATACTATGTCGAGGGCGACTGGCTGCTGCCGGTCATCAACTCCACCAACTTCGACGACTACGAATCCATATCCTATTTCCAGCGGCAGTTGGAATCCGCGGGCGTATACGCTGCGTTGGAGCGGGAGGGTATTGAAGAGGGCGTCACCGTGAATATTTACGACGTGGAATTCGACTATATTTACTGATGCGCATACCTTATATATAATATATATGTATGACGGCGTCCATAGCAACGGCATTCCGAACGGACGGTACTGTACAAAGAAGGGCTGGTATTTTTTAATACCAGCCCTTCTTGCATTCAGGTTGCGTGGCCGCCGCCGTCCAGATAAATGACGTTGCCGGTCATGAACTTTGAGTTGTCGCTTGCAAGATAGATGATGATTCCCACAATCTCGTCCGGTTCGCCAAACCGGCCGATGGGGTGCCGCGCAAGCCAGCGCTGTTCGTAGGTGGGGTCGTTGTCCATGCAGTACTGCAGCAGCGGCGTGTGGAACGTGCCCGGCATAACAATGTTGACGCGCACGCCGCGCTGGCACCAGTCGATGGCCGCAGCCTTCGTCAGCTGCACCATACCGCCCTTGCTGCCGCAATAGGCGGCGCTTTGCGGAATGGCTACGCCGCCCGCGCCTGAACCGATATTGATGATGGAGCCGGCCCCCTGCCGCAGCATAACGCGGCCGACATACTTCGTACACAGGAAGCAAGACTTCATATTGGTGTCCACTACTCTGTCGTACTCCTCCTCCGGGAAGTCCTCAAAGGAGCAGCGGTAGGTTGTGCCCGCATCGTTGACGAGCACGTCGACTCCGCCGAAACGCCTGCACGTCTCATCCACCATGCGCTGCACATCGGCGGACTTTGTCACGTCGGCCGTCACATAGTCCACATCGAAAAGCGAAAGCTCGCGCTTTGTCTCGGCCAGCGCCGGCTCGCCGCGTGCGACGAGCATCACCTTCGCGCCGGCCATGGCCAGGCCCTTTGCCATCTCTTTGCCCAGTCCGCTGCTCGCGCCGGTTACGACCGCGACCTTGCCGGTCAGGTCAAATATCTTCAGGGCCGGCGGCAGCGTCTGCGGCTGGTCGGTAATATCCAGATACCGGATTACATGTTTGTCAGACATGGGATTCCCTCCTCGTCGTTCAGCCCAGAATCTCCTTAACCTTCTTCGCGACCGCCTCGGCAAGGCTGCGGTGGGACGGCGCGTCCATATGCACCGCGTCCGCCTTGCCCGGCTTGGCAACATCGGCCGCGGCCAGGAAGTCGCAGCCCATCTGCTCGGCTATGGGCCGATAGACCTCCGCAAACCGCTTGCTCTGCTTCAGGCTTTCCCTGTCCAGCAGAATCATCGGGCCGAGATTCAGCCGGTCGTCGCTGATCTCAACAGGGGAAATCACCAGGATTTTTTGCTGCGCGCCGAGAATTTCGCGCGTCTTCTGAATCAGCATGGCCATGCCCTGGCCCGTTGCGCCGATATTATTGCAGACATGGCGTTTAAGGTCGTTTGTGCCGAGGTTGAAGATCACGAGATCGACCGGGTTGTGCGTAAGCAGACAGGCGGGCAGGTAATCCATGCCGTTCGCATAGGGCATCAGCGCGTCATGGAACACGGTCGTGCGCCCGTTCAGTCCCTCCTCAATCACCTTGTACCCTGTCAGCTGTTCCAGCAGACAGGGCCAGCGGGTCTGTTCGTCAAACCGCTCGCCGCTCTCGCCCATAAATCCCCAGGTGTTGGAATCGCCATAACACAGAATGCGTTTCAATACGACCATCTCCTATCATAATATATTTTCATCATACCAAATACATTTGTTTTATGCAATCCTTTTTTCACGCGCCGCCCGCCGCCGGCCAATATAAAAACGTTTTTTGCAAGTTTGATGAATCCAACTTGCAAAACGGGCTGTTTTTTCTACAAAAAATCTTGCAATTTACAGCCTGCTAAGGTATAATAAAGTATAAAAAATGGAGGTGTTTTCTATGGCATTTAAAAGTGCATACCTCGCCGAGGTATATGAGAACGTTTGCAAGCGCGATCCCGACCAGCCTGAATTCCAGCAGGCCGTAAAAGAAGTGCTGGAGTCTTTGGAGCTTGTAGTGGAGCGCCGTCCCGACTTTGTCGACGCCGGCATCATCGAGCGGATCGTAGAGCCCGAGCGTATGATCATGTTCCGCGTCGCGTGGGTGGACGACAACGGTAAGGTCCAGGTGAACCGCGGCTATCGCTTCCAGTTCAATTCCGCTATCGGCCCGTATAAGGGCGGTATCCGGTTGCATCCTTCCGTCAACGCGTCCGTCATTAAGTTCCTGGGCTTTGAACAGGTGTTCAAGAACAGCCTGACAACCCTCCCCATGGGCGGCGCCAAGGGCGGCTCGGACTTTGACCCCAAAGGCAAGAGCGACGGCGAAGTAATGCGTTTCTGCCAGAGCTTTATGACCGAACTGAGCAAGCATATCGGCCCGGATACCGACGTCCCGGCCGGCGATATCGGCACCGGCGCGCGTGAGATCGGCTATATGTACGGCCAGTACAAGCGCCTCCACAACGAAGTGACCGGCGTGCTCACCGGTAAGGGCCTCACCTACGGCGGCAGCCTCGCCCGTACGGAAGCTACCGGCTTCGGCCTGTGCTATTTCACCCAGGAGATGCTCAAGTGTATGCGCGGCGACAGCTTCGCCGGCAAGACGGTCGTCATCTCCGGCTCCGGAAACGTGGCTATCTACGCCTGCCAGAAAGCGACGGAGTACGGCGCGAAGGTCGTCGCGCTTTCCGACTCCAACGGCTATATTTATGATGCGAACGGCATTGATCTTGCGGTTGTAAAGCAGATTAAGGAAGTCGAGCGCGGCAGGATCAAAGAGTATGTGGACCGCGTATCCGGCGCGACCTATACCGAGGGTTGCAGCGGCATCTGGTCCATTCCGTGCGATATCGCGCTGCCCTGCGCGACCCAGAACGAGATCGACGGCGCCAGCGCCGACCTGCTGATCAAGAACGGCACGACGGTTGTGGCGGAAGGCGCGAATATGCCCAGCACGCCCGAGGCGATCGAGAAATTCCAGAATGCCGGCGTTCTGTTCGGGCCGGCCAAGGCGGCCAATGCGGGCGGCGTCGCCACAAGCGGCCTGGAGATGTGCCAGAACTCCATGCGGTATTCCTGGACCTTTGAAGAGGTGGACGCCAAGCTGAAAGGAATTATGGAGAACATATTCCACAGCGCGTACGACGCATCCAAAGAATACGGCGTGGAGGGTAACCTCGTTGCCGGAGCGAACATCGCGGGCTTCCTGAAAGTTGCCGAGGCGATGAAGGCACAGGGGATTGCGTACTGATAAAACCTGGATCGGAGGCTCGCCGCCGGCGGGCCTCCGTTATTATACGGTTTGCATCCGGTACAGGCATAATGTGAAGGCTTTGTGCGTATATTGTGATGAACACAGAGAGGCAATGACGCGGATTTCACCCGCGGATGTGGAAAAAATATAAATTTCGACCCAAAAAGTAATGTAACTTATAGATTTTTACAAGGATCGACGAGGCCTAAGTCAAAAAATGGCTGGAAATGATTGTAAAGAGGCGGTAAAAGTGGCATAACTTTTATAAAATAAAACAAATTGGCGGGTCCAGAAAAGGCTTTTCTGTGTGGTTTTGATAAAATTTGCTTTATGAGTTGACAAATCGATGAACAGAGTTGTATAATGTGAGCGTAAAACGAAGACGGGTTTTTATTGGACAGATTCTTTTCGTCCAAGTGATTAAGAAAACTATTTTCTGAAAGCAAAAGGCGGCAAGGGCCTGGAAGGTAGAAGCCCAATTCAACAGAAAATTTTACAGGAGGAAATTACATGAAAAAGGCACTCTCAATCATTCTTGCGGTTGCCATGCTGCTGGCTCTCGTAGTCGGCTGCGGCGGCGGCGGAGAATCCGAAACGTCCAGCGACACTTCTAGTGTGTCCGAGTCTGAAGGCGACAGCCAGGCGGATGCTAGCGGCGCTGCTGGCAAGAAAATCGCGGTCTGCATGGGTTCGATCAACCATCCCGTTCACCGTATCGTTCAGATGGGCTTCATGACCAAGGGCGAAGAGCTCGGCATGGCTCCGGAAATCTCCGGTCTGGACGAAGGTTCTTCCCAGGAACTGTATGCGAAGTGGGAAAGCTCTGTCACCAACGGCGTTGAAGGCATTCTGGCTTGGGTCGGCGACGACTCCGCTTATGAGTTCCTGAAGACCGTTAAGGGCATGAACTGCTATGTAACCGTTCCCCATTTCCCGCATTCCTATCAGGATACCAAAGACTTCATCGACAGAAACCTGTCCTGCCTGCCTGACACCTATGGCCGCGAAGCTGCGAAGTTCGTAGTTGAGCGCCTCAAAGAGAAGGGCGTTACCGAAGGCACCATCGGCATCACCCAGAACGGCCCGAACGTAACGGAAAACGCTGCGAACGATGGCTTCCGTTCTCAGATGCTCGAGCTCGACACCAACTTCACGATTGCTGACACCGTCTATGAAGGCGGTGAAGTCGCTGAAGCTGCGAACAAGGTTACCGGCGTTATCCAGGCCCATGCTGACATCGTTGCCGGCTTCGGAACGACCGGTGGTTCTCCCCAGTCTTGGGCGACCGCTATGCAGAACACTGGCAAGACCGATCTCGTTGTTGTCGGCATGGACTACACCGAGCTGAACGTCAACCTCGTTAAGGATGGCTCGGTCACCGCTATCGTCTGCCAGCCCCTGTATGATGAGGCTCAGGCGTGCGTCGAAACCCTCAAAGAGCTGTTCGAAGGCAAGACCTTCAACGGCAGCGAGTCTGAGTGGTTCGTAGAGCTGGATGCTCCTCTCGCTTATGTTGGCGGCGAGGGCGTCAATGACATCAACAGCTATCAGGAAATCATTGATAAGGTTGTTGAGTACTTCGCCTAATTGCTTCGGATAACGGATTGTGTTCGTTGTTTGATGTGAACTGAATATAACAGGGTCTTATATTGATGGCACTCATGCCTCAACATGGGGCCCTGTTATTTCTTTGAAAATTTGCGAGCAGGCAATACAAGCAAAAATATACCATTTGTTTTAGTCAAACTCAACAAAAAAGTTTCTGAGTTCTATTGGGGTTTTTATTTGGGGCAATTTGACGATAAGGATGTGATTTTGCATTATGGGAGAGTACGCACTGGAAGTCAATAATATCACCAAAGTGTTCCCCGGCGTTATAGCGAACGACAATGTCAGCATGAACGTCAAACACGGTGAAATTATGGGACTCATCGGCGAAAACGGCGCCGGTAAATCAACGCTTCTCAATATTATTAATGGAGTCTATCCCGCCGGCAGCTATGAGGGAGAACTCAAAATTGACGGAGAAGTGGTAAGGCCGCAGAGCCCGATCGACGCGGTTCGGCTGGGCATCGGCTTCGTACCGCAGGAAGTAAACGTTTTCAGGTTCCAGAGCGTTCCTGAGAATATCTTCATGTCAGACTTAACATTGGGAAAAAAGACGTTCTTTGTAAATCAGAGAGCGCTTAGACGTAAAGCGCAGGCGCTGATTGACGACCTGCAGCTGGACATCAATATCAATCTGGACACGAGAAAGATGAGCATCGGCCAGCAGCAGATGCTGATGATCGCGAAGGCGCTTTCCAGCAATCCTTCCGTTCTGATCCTGGACGAACCGACGACTTCTCTGTCCGAGCAGGACGTTGCGAACCTGTTCCGCGTCGTCCGCAGGCTGAAGGAAAACGGCACGGCGGTCGTATTCGTTACGCATAAGATGGCGGAGATTATGGAACTGACCGACCGCGTCACCGTTCTTCGCGACGGCAAACGCATTACGGAATTCAGCAAGGAAGAGTATGACCAGGATAAGATCATCACCGCGATGATCGGACGCGAAGTCACCAACATGTATCCTTCCCGCAACGTTAAGATCGGCGAAGAAGTGCTGCGCGTAGAGAACATTACGGTTGATCATCCCTTCCTGCTCAACAGAAACCTGGTTGAGGATGTGAGCTTCAGCGTCCACGCGGGCGAGGTGCTCGGGTTTGCGGGCCTGGTCGGCGCCGGCCGTTCCGAGGTTCTGACCGCTATCTACGGCGTACGCAAAATCAAACGCGGCGGCAAGATATTCCTCAACGGCAAGCAGATTACGATTTCCGGTCCTACGGACGCCATGTCAAAGGGTATCTCCCTCGTCACCGAGGACAGAAAGAAATACGGCCTGCTGTTCAGCTGGAGCATTATGCGCAATATCTCGATCACGAACATGAAAGAGATCTGCTTCGGCAAAAAGCTCGTTATCTCTGAAAAGAGAGAGGCCAAGCGCGTTGAGTACTACTTTAAGACCATGCGCGTGAAAGCGCCGAAGATGAGCGTTCTGGTCGACACCCTCAGCGGCGGCAACCAGCAGAAGGTCGTTATCGCGCGTTCCTTCAATGCTGAGCCGAAGGTTCTGATTCTCGACGAGCCCACCAAGGGTATTGACGTCGGGTCCAAGTCCGAGATTTATCAGCTGATCAATGAATTCGCCGCACAGGGCATCGCCGTGATCATAATCTCGTCCGAGCTGCCCGAACTGCTGAATATGTGCGACCGGTTTATCGTTATGGCGGAAGGCCGGGTTGTAGGCGAACTATCCAAAGAAGAAGCGGATGAAAACAGCGTTATGGCTCTGGCTACGAGCACGCTGAAAAAAGTCGCTTCCAAGTAAGGGGAGGGTGAGTAAAGAATGGAAAACAGACTGGAAGAAAAACAGGCGCGAGCACTAAGAACCAGAGTCCGCATTACAAAAACTCTGCTTTCTCCTGAAATCGGCGCGCTTGTTATCGGATTGGTCCTCGCAATCATTACACAGATGATTAACCCCAACTTTTTATCGGCAACCAACATTCTCAGCATATTGAAAAACTGTTCATTTATCGGCATTATGGCGATTGGCCAGGCGCTGATCATCATGTCGGGCGAGATGGACCTGTCGGTCGGTAACGTTGCGGCATTTAGCACAGTCGTATTCGGCTGGCTGAGCATTTGGGAAGGGCTGCCGTGGTATATCGGCGCATTGGGCGGCCTGCTGTTCGCGATCATCATCGGCTTCCTCAACGGTCTGCTCATGCTGCAGATCGGCGTTATGAAGTGGGTTGCGACCCTGGCGACCTCAAACTTGTGCTTGGGCCTTGCTAACTACGTTGCGCGCGGCGTGCCGATCACGCCCACGGCTGGCGCCACCAGCGCCTGCCAGAGTACAAAGCCGGCCGCGCGCCGATGCCGGAGACGCTGGGCAACTTTGGTAACATTGAGCTGTTCAGCGGTGTGTTTGGAGAGAACACGGGCGGACTCAGCATCTTCTTCCTGATATTTGTGCTGCTGGTTGCGATCGCGGAACTGATTATTCGTTATACGCGTATCGGCCGTATGATCCAGGCCTGCGGTATCAACAGCGATTCCGCGTATATGGCGGGCGTGAATACCAAGAAAGTAAAATGGATCACATTGATTTTCGTCAGCATTCTCGCCTTCATCGGCGGCTTCCTCGTATGCTGCAACCACAAGGTTGTCGTACCTGCCGGCCTGACCGGCGCGGACTTCAAAACAATCGCGGCTTGTTACATAGGCGGCATCGGTTTTGTTGGCAGCGCGGGCTCCGTTCTCGGACTGTTCTTCGGCGTTATCCTGCTGCAGCTTGTTGAGAACGCCATGTCTTCGATCGGTTGGGACCCGAACGCACAGCTGTGCTTCATCGGCGCTCTTGTTATGTTCGTACTCGTTCTTGACGTGATCAAGCGGCGCTACATGGCATCGCGCATTGAGCTGATATAATAGAAGGGAGCGAGAAAGATGCAAGGTACTGTAGCAAAAAAACAGTCGAGTTTTCGGGATAAAATGGCGAAAATCACCGGCAGCGACATCTTCAGCGCCATTGTTCCGCTTATTATCCTGATTGTCCTCGCTACAATCTTCAATCCGAATTTTATTTCTTTAGGCAATATCATTTCCATGTTCAACCTGATTCCCTTTGTCGCCATCTGCTGTCTGGGCAACGCGCTGGTTATCATGACCGGCAGCGCCGACATCAGCGTTGGTAAGACTTCGGGTCTTGCAGCCATTATCTTTGGCTGGACGATCAAGGTTCTGGGCGTTCCCATCTGGCTTGCCGTTATTCTGGGCATTCTCACCGGCGGCCTGATCGGTTTCCTCAACAGCTTCCTGATCTTCAACTTCAACCTGCCCGAGTTCATTGTTACTCTGGGTATGAGCTATGTGGTCGGCGCCTGCCGCTTCTTCCTGAGTAAGGGCTATCCGTTCACCGGCTTCGGCGACGGCGTCAAAGCTTTTGGTACCGCGACCATTCCGGGGATCGGCGTGAACATCCCGTTTGTCGTGTGCGTCGTCTTGTATATTATTATCGGACTGGTACTGGCAAAGACTACGTTTGGACGTCATATCAAGGCGGTTGGCGACAACCCCCAGGTTGCCGCTCTGTCCGGCATCAATGTTGTTAAGATTAAGAAGTTTGCCTATATCGCATGCGGCCTGATCGTCGCGATCGCCGGTATCCTGATGGTTATCCGTCTCGACTATGCGAACCCCTACACCGGTAACGGCTGGGAGTTCAAGTGCATCGCGGCCTGCGCCATCGGCGGCGTTTCGCTCAACGGCGGACGCGGCAACGGCCTCTGCATTGCGATCGGCGTTGTGTCCATGATGGTTCTCGACAACGCGATTATCATGATGGGTATCGACACCAATCTGCAGACGACTGCGATCGGCGCGTTCCTTATGATCGCCGCTTCGCTGGACATGATCAAACAGCGCAAGAAGATCAGAGCGGAAGCTCTGAACGCAGTGGACGACACTGCGGCGGTTGCAGAGTAATATTATTTTCATGTAACTTTTTCTGTCATGCAAACGGCAGGGCGCCTGACGCCCTGCCGTTTTTTATTGCCCGCTGAAGTGAAAGATGTTCCGCACCCGTGCATAGGGAGCGTTCTGTGCTGTCAGAGCCAGGGCCGAGCCCGCCTGTAGTGGGGGATCCGTATGCGGACGGAAACTACAGGCTGAAAATTATAAACAGGGCGGGGCCGCA
>USJY01000029.1 GCA_900555065.1 uncultured Eubacteriales bacterium | reverse complement strand
GATGTCCAGGCCGTTGTGAAACTTTTTCTCGCCCGTAAAGGGATCCTCGCGGTAGCCGTATTCCGAAGTGATTTCCCGACAGTTCGCCGGCGCGACCAGCGTTTCCGGCAAAGCGGGTTTGAGCGCCGCGCCGGATTGCAGCTGCAGGTTGCCGGTACTGTCGCCCGCGTAGAGGATGGAACGGAACACATCGCCGTCCCCGATTCCCTCCGCCGTACCCGCCTGGACTGTCGTGAAGTCCGGTTCCTTCCCCTCGGCAGACGCGCTTTGCGTGCCGGAGGAGGCGCCGGCAGAATCGGTCCCCGACACGCCGGTACCGACCGCGCCGACGGCCTGGCTGCTCTCTTCGCCGCTCTGTGTCTGAGACGACGACGCGCCGGACGCGGACTGCGCCGAAGAATCCGCTTTGGAATCCGTATCGTCCGTGCCGAACAGGCTCTTGAACACAGGCAGGTCGCTTGCGTAGTCGATCGCCTGCTGGCTTGCCTGCCCAATATCGAGCTTGGTCAAGAAGGACTCCGATACTCCCTCCTTAATATCGCTGTACAGGCCGCCGCCCAGAAATCGGATACAGAGCATAGCGGCAAGAATGGTCCCCGCCGTAACGGACTGCATAAACAGATACGACGTAAACCTGTCCTTACCGTCCGCAGCAGGCGGTTCCCTTCTCCGCGGCGGTTCCCCCGTCAGCGCACGCGCACGCTCCGAAGCAGTGCCGCGGGACGAGACGTGGCCCAGACCCTGCGGCCTTTTCCTCGGCGTGCGTTCACGATCCATCCTGTTCATACACATCCCTCCTGCTCCAGTATATTGTCCGAGGCCGGCGAATATGTCGGATTCAAGGATTATTCAAAAACATGTCCGCACGGCGGCGCAGGGCCGGGACGCCTGGGACCGCGGCGCGGTGCTGGACGGGAGCGGCTGCGGCTGAGAGCGGGACGCGGGGCGGACAGAACGGAAACAAGGAGAAAAGAACCGGCGCGCGGCGGCGGCAAGGGTACAGGCCGTATGCAAGCGCGCGGCGGCAAGGGCGAACGCGCTGTGGTACGGCATATCACCGCGGCACGGCATGGCGGCAAGCGCAATGTACAGGACCGGCCGGGGCGGCGCTGCGGGGCGGGGACAAGGGCGGGAAGCGCAGACGCGCGAAAGGCGGCTGAAACCAGCAAAAAAACGCGCTGCACGGGCAGACGACGGCTGCAGGGGCACCTGCGCGCAGGCCTTTGCATAAACGCACCGCGCGGACTTCATGGAAAGGCGTACGACAAGACAAAACGCCGCAGTTTCCCGCGGCGTTTTATGCAATTTTCGGGCGGCGCGTACAGGGTCGGCGAAAGCCGCAAAAGCCGCGGCGGCCGCCCATATGGTCCAGGCGCCGCTATTTCTGCGGCGCGTACCCCGGCGCGCACATCCCGCACGCGCAGGATCTGGACTTCGGACGAAACGTCGACCGCCTTGTTTTTATCGGAAATAATAAAACGGCGGAATCCCAGCCGTGCGCCCTCCTTGATCCGGCGCTCCACATCTGAAACGGGCCGTACTTCGCCCGCCAGTCCGATCTCACCGATGGCGACCACATCGTCGGCAATCACGAAATCCTTCAGTCCCGACGATACGGCGAGCGCCACGGCAAGGTCGGCGGCCGGATCGTCAAGCTTTATGCCGCCGGCGACGTTGAGGTAGGCGTCGTAATTGGTGAGAATGATCCCAGCCCGCTTTTCCAGCACTGCGATGATCAGGCACAGCTTGTTATAGTCGATCCCGGACGCCATGCGCCGGGGCGCGGGAAAGGGCGTCGGGGTCGTCAGGGCCTGTATCTCTGCGAGCAGGGGGCGGCTGCCCTCCATGACGCAGCACACGCACACGCCCGACACCTCATCCGGACGGCCGGACAGAAACAGTACGGAGGGGTTGTCCACTCCGACAAGGCCGGACTGCGCCATTTCAAACACACCCAGTTCGCTTGTAGGGCCGAAACGGTTTTTCACGGTGCGCACCACGCGGTAGAGCAGTCGTTTTTCGCCCTCGAAATACAGCACTGCGTCCACCATATGCTCCAGTACCTTGGGGCCGGCGATCGAGCCTTCTTTATTGACGTGCCCGACCAGGAACAGCGACGTGTTCTCCTGCTTTGCGAAGCGGATCAGACGCGCCGCGCACTCGCGCACCTGCGAGACGCTGCCCGCGCCCGACTGTATATCGGCGGCGTTCATGGTCTGGATAGAATCTATAATCATCGTTTTGGGCTTTAGCTGGGCCGCGGCGGCGAGGACGATGTCCAGATCCGTCTCAGCCAGAATAAACAGGTCCGCACGTTCAGGCGTGCGGCGCGCATCCCCACCTGCTCTTTGGACTCCTCGCCCGTCACGTACAGGATTGCGCCGCCGTCCAGCTGCAGGGTGCTGCACATCTGCAGCAGAAGCGTCGATTTCCCAATGCCGGGATCGCCCCCGACCAGCACCGCGCTGCCGGGCACCACGCCCCCGCCGAGGACGCGGTCGAGTTCAGGAATGCCCGTGAGCACCCTGCGGTAACGCACCTGTTCGATCTCCCTGAGCGGCACCGGCGCGCGCGCAGCGGGAAGGGGTTTTGCCGGCGCAGGACCGGATCCGGGCGCGGACACGACTTCTTCCACAAAGCTGTTCCATGAACTACACTCGGGGCATTTGCCCATCCATTTCCCGGAGGCGTAGCCGCACTCTGCGCAGACAAACATCGTTTTCTGTTTCATATTCCTCTCCTTTTCCCTTCCGGCGCGGCGTCAGTCCGCAGCGGCCGCCGCGCTGTGCGGCGGAACAGCCGGGCTCTGGCGCTCCATTTCAAACTCCATTGCGCCGAGATAAATGCAGTACGCCACTTTCGCACGGTACTCCTCCGTCTTGAGCAGCGCAAGTTCTTCGGCGTTGGATAAAAATCCGCACTCGACAATGACGGCCGGCGGTTCCGCATTTTTCAAAAGATAGCTGTTGCTGTCGCCCACCTTGACCGCGCGGCTGTTGTCCGGCTGCAGGCGGGTCTGTATACTACGCTGAATGCTCTCCGCCAGCAGCTGGCTTTCCGGATTGTTGGACGAGTAAAACACCTGCGCGCCCCAGTAGCGGGACTGTGTAAATTTATTGAGGTGGATGCTAATAAACAGACAGTCGGGATTATCCCGCACCAGCTGCAGGCGGGCCTTCATATCCTTGACCTTGTCAAACCCCTCCGCACCCAGGGATACGTCCTCCGTGCGGGTCATGACGACCTCGTAGCCCGAGACCTCAAAGAACTCGGAAAGCCGCCTGGCGATATCCAGGTTCAGGTCTTTTTCCGCTGTTCCGTCCGCGCCGACCGCGCCGCCGTCCTGCCCGCCGTGGCCCGCGTCGATCACGACCACCGGCACGCGCGCCGACGGCGCAGGCGCTACTACGGCGACTACTTCCGCAGTGATCCTGTGAAAGACAAGATAGACGAGTGCGAGCAGTAAAACCGAAATGAATATTTTGACCCATGTCTTGATGCGAATTACCATATAACCATCACCAGCAAATACTATGCCGGATGGCTGTCCGCTTATGCGGATGGGGTGTTTTCGGCGGCGTAAACCTGTAAACCTGCGCGCCGGCGCGCATAAACCGCCGGAAATGCGGGCTAGGCGCGCATCCCACGCAGCAGACCTGTGAGCTGCAGTACGAATACTTCGGCCGTCAGCGGCTTGTCCCGCGAGACGCGTTTGACAAGCTCGTCCGTATGCCGGCACAGTTCCAGCGCGCGGCGCAGCGCGGCGGGCGGTACGCGCCGGGAAAGGGTGAGATTTTTTTTCACTGCGTACGGCTTCATGCCGAGCGCGGACGCGATATCGTCCGGCGCAAGGCCCGCGGCCGCAGCGGCGATGACGCGGTACAGGCGCGCGAAGGTGCCGTATACAGTATCGAACACCATGGTGTCGGGGTACCGCTCCAAAAGCTCGCGCAGCACGTCCACCGCCCCGCCCGCGTCGTCTTTGAGCAGCGCGTCGGCCAGGTCATAGATGCGCGATTCAACCGTGCGGACCGTGACGGCGTCCACGTCGGCCACAGTGACCGTATCGCCGCTGTGCGCAAAGATTTTGGCAAGTTCGTTGCGCAGGCCGCGCATGCCGTGGTCCGCGACCGAGAGCAGGTGCTGGATGACCTGGCGGTCCATGGCCTTGCCTGCGGCCTGCGCATGGCGGCCCACCCAGCGGGTCAGCTCGTCCTGCGGACGCTCGTCGAACTTCACGGTGAGCACATGCCCCTTCGCCGCGCGTACCAGCTCCTGCAGCGCGCTCTTTTTCGAGGGCGAATCCGTCTGCTGTTCGTTGAGGATAATCACGCAGGAGTCCGGGAAGTCCGCGCGCAGGGTCTCAAAGGCATCCGTGAGCGCGGCGGCGGGCGCGTCCGTGTCCAGCAGCTCCAGCAAAAGCAGCTTCTTTTCTGCAAATACCGGCAGGCCGAACGCAAAATCAAGCACTTGCGCGGCAGTGGCCTCGCGGTAATAGAGCCGGACAAAGTTGAGCGGATCCTCCGGATCGGGCACCAGTTTTCGGCGGATCAGGTCTATATAGTGGCGCTTGAGATAGTCCTCTGCGCCGCAAAAGGCGTACACGCCCGAAAGCGCGCCCTCCTGTATCTGCTGTTTCAGCTTTTCCAAACTCAATGTTCTTCCTCCACATAGAACCCGCCGTCCGGCAGGACGGTGATTTTGACCGGGCCGTAGATCCCGGTCTGGTACACAGGCGCGCCCGTACTCTGCAGGCGGGCAAGGCCTTCCGTACCCGGCAGTCGCGCGCCGGCACGCATCGGAACGACGATCAGCTGCGGGCGAACCCGGTTCAAAAACGCGTAGCCCGACGAGGTATTGGAACCGTGATGCCCGGCTTTGAGCACCTCCGCCTCCAACAGGCCGCCGTATTTCCAGACGAGATAGTCTTCGGTCTGAAAGCCTGCGTCGCCCATGAACAGGCAGTTGAAATCGCCGTAGCTCAGATTGACGACCAGGCAGCGTTCGTTCTCATCCACATCGGCAAGCGACATATGCGACGCGTACAATTCCAGCCGCAGCGCGCCCACCGAGATCTCCATCTCGCCCCCGACCTCGTACACCGTTACGCCGCGATCGCGGGCCGCGTTGAGAATCTCACGCTTTACCGTCACCTGGTCCGTCGCCTCCGGGATGAACAGCTCGCCGACCGGCATACTGCGCAGCAGCGACGCCACGCCGCCGGCGTGATCATCGTGATAGTGGGACACGACAAGCGTGTCGATGGAATAGACGCCCTGCTCTTTCAAGCTTGAAACGAGCGTGCGCACGGTGTTGGAAGAGTCCAGACCGCAATCGATTACGACCGTGCCGCCGTCCAGCCGCGCCACGCTGCAGTCGGCCTGGCCCACGTCCAGAAACGTAAGCCGCAGCCGCTCCCGGCCGCTGAACATGCCGGCCATAACGCTGACGAGCAGCACCGACGCGCACAGCGCGGCCAGATAGCGCTTGCTTGGTTTTGCACGGCGGCGGAAGATAAAATAGCCTGCGAGCAGGACGCCTGTGAACCCGAGCCAGACGAGCGTCGGACCGCGTTTCAGATACACGGTTGTAAGCGGCAGGGATGCGAGCCACTCAATGACGCCCAGGACAAAGGCGCCGAGGACCTTTACTGGAAAGGCGACGACCAGGTTCAGGCCCGGCACGAACGCGCACACCGACAAAAGCAGGCCGCACACGAGAATGATCGATGAAGGGATGCTTACCAGAAGATTTGCCGGAACGGACAGCACGGACACTTCGGAGAAGTATACGACGGACGCGGGCAGTGTGAACAGGACTGCGCTGACGGTGACGACCGCCGTGTCCACGGCCCAGCGGAGATATGCGGGGATTTTAAACCGGGCGTTGATAAAATCCATAAGCGCCGGAGAGAACACGACGATGCCGAGTGTGGCGAGAGCGGACAGGATCAGGCTGACCGACACGGCGGCGAAAGGATTGACGACGCAGATCAGCGTCACGGCGATCCCGAGCGAGTTGAGCGTGTCCGGCTCACGGCCGGCAAGACGGCCGATAAACAGGATAATCGACATGATCCCCGCGCGCAGCACAGACGGCGTAAAGGCCGCCACAGCCATAAAGCCGAGGGTAAAGAGGATACAGACAATGTTTGCCGCCCACTTGTTCATGCGAAGCTTTCCAAAGAGCACGAGCAGAAAGCCGTTCAGAATGGAAAGGTGCAGGCCCGATACCGCGAGGATATGCGAAAGGCCCGTCGCACGCGCGCCGTCCACAACCGTCTCCCCGAGGCCGGACGTATCGCCGGTCAGCAGCGCCGCGGCAAACGCGCCCTCCTCACCGCCGACTGTTTCGGTTATAGCCGTGCGCATATGAGAGCGCACGGCGAGAACTGCGCTCTGTACCGGCAACCGATCAGGCCGGTTCGCCTCGCCGCGTGTTTCAACGTCCGCATACAAAAACACGCCGTCGGCCCGTTCCCGGCGGATTTGGCTTCCCGTACCTGGCAGGCGCAGGGCCAGGGTCGCGTCGAACGTATCAAAGGCCTGCAGCGGTTCATCGTATATGTAACAGACGAGTTTTCCGGGAACCCGCACCGGTTCCCCGTCCAGCTCCGCGCGCACCACGCGCACGACATGGCGCGCGTCTTCCGGTTCTTCGACAACCTGCACGCGGGCCTCCACGGTCTTCCCGTCAAGCGCCTGCGCGGGGACCTGATAAACATAGCTTGCGACGGTATAGCAAAGTACGGCGACGAAAGCGGCCGCGCCGCAGAGCGCCGCGGGAACGATTCGGATTCTCTTGCGCAGAAAGAACAGCGCGAGCGCGACGGCAAAAGCCGCCGCGCACAGGATGGGCAGCGCGTTCACAGGCACATAATTCATTCCAAACAGGATAGGAAAACAGACTGCGGCGAACACCCATCCGTACCGTTTCACTATACCACTCCCCTCGCCTCGAAATCTGTCGTTTTGTGTCAATTTTTGTCATACACATATTCTAGCAGATTCCATCCCAAAAGAAAAGCGAGAAACGGCCATTTTTCAGCGAAAATAGAAGCCCCAGATCCCAAAAGTGACTGTAAACAGGAACAATAGGGTAATTACAACCCACATATTATACCGGCGCGGACGGTAATAGCCCAGCACACAGTAGAGAAAAAGCGCCCAGCCGAAGGCAACGGGCACGAGAAACGCATACATCAGCGCGCCCGCCCCCTTACAATGTTTTCATACAGACGGCCCGTGAAGATTCCGTCCAGAAAGGATTCGCTTTCACGCTTTCCGAATACGCGGCGCGAAAAGCAGTAGAGGTCGTTGCAGAAAAGAATGAGCATGATCGGGAAATACAGGGTTGTAAACACCGGGTTGAGCGCAAACGCGCCGGGCACGTCCCCCTGCATGATATGGAAAAAAGCGCGCGTCATGCCGCAGCCGGGACAGAGCCGGCCGAACCTCGCATAATAGAAACACAAAGGAACCCCTTCCAGCGCGGGAAGGGGCAGAAAGATACCCAATATCAGCAGTCCGGCAAACAGCAGGATGCGCACAGCGGCGATCCAGTCCACAGCGCGGCGGCTCATAGGCCGATCAACCCCTTTGCCGCCGCGGCCAGCGTCTCGATCCGGTCTGCGGCGTCCGCCTTTGTCCGGGCCTTATAGAGAATGTAGATCTTCACCTTCGGTTCGGTCCCGGAGGGACGCAGAATCAGCCGTGTGCCGCCGGAAAGCTGGAATGAAAGGACGTTGGACTTGGGCAGGCCGTCCACGCCCGTCATATAGTCGGTCACGGACTCGAGCGTTAAACCGCCGATTTCAGACGGCGGCGCCGCGCGCAGGCCGTCCAGCGCATGTTTCAGCGATTGCGCGCCGGTTTGCGGGTCGAGCGAGAGGCCAATGGTCTTTTCCGTATAGTAACCGAATTCAGCGTACAGCGCGTCCAGCCGGTCCAGAACGGATATGCCCTGGTTTTTACAGTCAAGCGCGACCTCGGCAAACTGCATCGCGCCGTATACCGCGTCCTTATCGCGCGTATAACTGCCGCCCAGGAAACCCGAACTTTCCTCAAAACCGAACAGAAAGGTTTCGTCCCCTCCGTCCTCCAGAAGCCCGATTTTCTCGCCGGTATACTTGAAGCCGACAAGCACCTGTTCGAGACACACGCCGTATTTGTCGCAGATAGGCTGCGCAATCCCTGTGCTCACGACGCTTTTCACGACAAAACCCTTTGCGGGAAGCCGGCCCGACTCCGACTTTTTGCGCAGGATGTGCTCGAGCAGCAGCGCGCCGATCTGGTTACCAGTCAGAGATGTAAACGTATCGCCCTGCCGGATAACCACGCCGAGGCGGTCGGCGTCCGGGTCGGTGCCGAGCACTACGTCCGCGCCTTCGGATTTTGCAAGGGCGAGCGCGGGGCCGAAGGCGCTCAGTTCTTCGGGGTTGGGCGGGTTTGCGCCGGGAAAGTTGCCGTTTGGACGCATGTGCGGCGCGCAGGTAACAACCGCCGCGCCGCGGCGGCGCAGGATCTCCGGCACAAGTTTATAGCCGCTGCCGTAGAGCGGAGTGTATACGATTTTACAAGCGTCTTTCCCGCGAGGCGCAGGCATGACGGCGCACGCTTCGACCGCGCGCAGGTAGGATTCGTCCATCTGCGCGCCGACCAGTTCGATCAGGCCAACGTCCACCGCGGCGGAAAAATCGCACAGGCGCACGGGCGCGAGCATGTCGCCGCCCGAAAAGCGCGTGATATCCGCGGCCATGGCCTCCGTAATCTGGACCCCGTCCGCGCCGTAGACCTTATACCCGTTGTACTCCTTCGGGTTATGGCTGGCCGTGACGTTTACGCCAAAGGCCGCGCCGAGCGTCCGCACGGCGAAGGAGACTTCGGCCGTGGGGCGGATATCGTCGAACAGATAGACGCGCACGCCGTTCGCAGCGAAGATCCGGGCCGCGTATTCGGCAAAGTCGCGGCTGTAGAGGCGGCTGTCCCGCCCGATCACGACGCCGCGACCGTCCAGCTTGTTGTGCAGCATGTATTTTGCGATACCCGACGTGATCCAGCCGACGGTGCACAGATTCATCCGGTTCGTACCCGCGCCGAGCAGGCCGCGCAGGCCGGCGGTGCCGAACTGCAGATCCTGCGCAAAGCGCAGGCGGAGTTCCCGGTCGTCGTCCGCCAGTTCGTCCAGCTCAAATTTCACCTGTGCCGGCACATGCGGCGCGCTGCGCCAGGCCTCATATTTTTCCCTGTAGTCCATAGATTCTCCTTTTATACTGCGATGCGTTCGGACGCCTCGGTGCGCGACGCGCATACGAGCGCTATATCCGTCCCGATTTTCGCGCCGGACTGCTCCAGCATGCGCCGCGTCGTCTTATACGCTATATCGGGCATATTGTTGTTCTCCGACAGATGCGCCAGCACCAGCGTCTTTGTCCCGCTCTCGAGGAGCCGGACGGCGGCGTCTGCGCATTCGTCGTTGGACAGATGCCCGTTTTCCGAAAGTATGCGCTTTTTCAAAGAGGGATGGTACGCGCCGTGCACGAGCATGTCCGTATCGTAGTTCGACTCAAGCACGACGGCGTCGCTCGTCAGAATTTGGTTCAAAACGGTCTGGGTCATCACGCCTAGGTCAGTCGCCACCGAAACGGTGCGGCGGCCGTCGGTCACAGAATAGCCCACGCTTTCGACCGCATCGTGCGGCGTTTTGAACGAGGTAACCTGCAGATCGGGGCAAACGGCGTTTGCACCCGTCGGCAGTGCGTAAAAGACTGAACTGTCGATACCGGGAAAACGCGCCTCGATCGCGTACAACGTGGCCTCGTTGGCAAACACGGGGATATGATAACGGTTCGTGATCGTCTCCAGACCGCGGATATGGTCGATGTGTTCATGTGTGATAAAAATCGCGGCGATGCGCGATATATCCGAACCGGCGCAGCGCAGTGCGCCCGCCAGTATGCGCGGGCCGACGCCCGCATCGATTAGTATGCCGTAACCGTCCTTTTTTATGTACACACAGTTGGCGTTGCTGCC
>USJY01000028.1 GCA_900555065.1 uncultured Eubacteriales bacterium | reverse complement strand
GACAACGAACTGCCACGGTTGCCGGTTTTTACTCGAAGGCGCGAGCATGGCCGTGTTCAGAATGGTCTGCAGGTCGGCGGGCGCGAGCGGCTCGTCGGTATATTTTCTCATGCTCCTGCGCGTGTTGAGAAACTCAATAGACATTCCGCTTGCCTCCTTATTCTATGGATATGATGTAATAATAGACGGGCTGGCCGCCGTATACCACGTTGACTTCGGCTCCCTGGGGGAGCTTGCTTTTGACGATACTACTAATGTTTTCCGCTTCCTCTTCCTTTATTCCCTCGCCGTAGAAAACATTTACATAACTCTCTTCGCCCGCCACGGATTCCTCCGTGATCGCGGCGATACAGGCCTCCAGGCTCTCGTCCACCTTGGCGACGCGGCCGTCGATCAACCCCAAAAACTGCCCCTGTTTAATCTGCTGGCCGTCGAACACCGAATCGCGCGCCGCATAGGTGACCGACAGGGTTTTGACCGCCTGGAACGAATCCGTCATGGCCTCGGTATTGCTGGCGGCGTCCGCATCGGGATCGTAAGCGAACAGGGCGGCGATGCCCTGCGGCACCGTCTTCGTTTGCAGCACGACGATGTCCTTGCCGTCGGCCATGCCTACGCACTGCTGCGCGGCCATAATTATGTTCTTGTTATTGGGCAGCACATACACCGTTTCGGCGGGAGTTTTGTCAATAGCGCGCAGGATATCTTCCGTGCTCGGATTCATGGTCTGGCCGCCTTCGATCACCTCGTCGACGCCGAGATCGCGAAATACCGCGTCAAAGCCTTCGCCCGCGGCGACGGCGACAAATCCAAACGGTTTTTCCGGCGGACGCGAGACGGCTGCGGATTGTTCCTGCGCCTTTGCCGCATTCTGCATATCCTCCGCAAGGGCAGTGTGCTGCTCCTTCATGTTCTCGATCTTAATCTTGGACAGAGAACCGAGTTCCAGCGCGGCCTCCAGCGCCTTACCGGGGTTGTTCGTGTGGACGTGCGTCTTGATAAAGTCGCCTGCGTCCACGACGACGATACTGTCGCCGATCGTGTCCAGAAACGCCTTAAACGAATCCGCCGAAAGGCTGATGCTCGATTTGTCGATGATAAATTCGGTGCAGTAGGCGAAGTTGATTTCCTCCGTGTTAAAGCTTTCAAAGTCGGCCTTGGCCGCCGTTGCGTCCGCTGCGGCCGCCTCGATGATGCCGCCTCCGGTCAGCACGGACTGCATGCCTTCCAGCACGGTGATGTACCCTTTTCCGCCTGCGTCGACAACGCCGGCCTGCTTGAGGACGGGAAGCATATCGGGCGTGCGGCCCAGGGTTGTCTTCGCGACTTTGAGCATGTCCGCGAACATTTCGGGCACGTCGCTGCCGCTTTGTGCCGAGCCCATCGCAGCCTGTGCGGACAGGCGGGCCACAGTGAGGATGGTGCCTTCCGTCGGTTTCATGACTGCTTTGTACGCCGCCTCCACGCCGCTGATAAACGCGTTTGCGAACGTAATCGCATCCGCAGTCCGGCAGCCCTTCAGGCCGACGGAAACGCCGCGGAAGAGCAGCGAGAGGATTACGCCGGAGTTGCCGCGCGCGCCTCGTATAAGCGCGTTTGCCGCAGCGGCGGATACGGCGCTTACGGAATCGTCCTGCGTCCCGGAAAGCTTGGACTTTGCCGCGCCCATGGTCAGGGACATATTGGTGCCCGTATCCCCGTCGGGAACAGGGAAGACGTTGAGATCATTAATCGCCTGCTTGTTATTTTCAAGATTGTTGGCCGCGGATATAAGCATATCGCGCAGCATCTGTGCGGTAATTTCCATTCGCTCTTCTCCCTTCCCTACATTTTCAGCGAGTCTACAAAAATTTTCACTTCGTTGACTTTGATACCGGTGAACTCTTCAACGCTGTAGACCACTTTGCTTTTAATGCTGTCGGAGATAGCGGGTATGTTGACCCCGTATGTCATGATAATGTGCAGGCCAATGTTGAGCGTGTTGTCGGAATACTGGATTTCAACGCCCTTCTCCATGTTTTCCCATTTCAACAGGGAGGTGAAGCTGTCCGTCGCGTTTCTGGTGGCCATGCCGACAACGCCGAAACACGAAGTGGCAACGCTGCCAACAAGCTTGGCGATTACAATATCCGTAAGATAAATATCGCCGTATTTTCCATCTATTTTTAGCATATCAGCACTCCTCCATGGCTTGATTTACTCTATTATATACCAAAAGGCCCTGATTCACAACCCGTAAAATATACAAACTTTTCCGTCAGAAGGCTTGAAATCAGCGCGTTATGGATAAATACTTCAATTTTTTGAAGCTTTTGTTTTTAAAACAGGGGGCGTCATTTACGGTAAATTGTTGTGTAAATACAATTCTTCTGGTGTGATCAAAGTACAGAGTTTCATGGCGGAAGGGTTTGGATGAAGCGAGTAGTGTGTGTATGGCCGCGCTGCTGTGCTTTTTGCCGCGCTGTGCGTCGAACCGCACGGCGGCGATCGGCCGGCCGCGCCGGTAACGGAGTCGGAGACGGTATCGGAATCTGCAAGAGGACCGTGTCGGAGCCGCGTCACCGTCCGCCGCCGCTTGATCTTCCGGCGAAGGAGATCCGCGGGTAGATCAACGGCTGGCGTAGATGTATTCCGAAAGCGCAGTTGAAATAGATGAATTTTCCGCGATGCTGGATTTCCTGATCGAAGAGGACGGAAGCGATTGGCCCGGCAGGCAGCGGGAGCGAATCCGGCGCGTAGAAATGCGGGATTGCGTCCGCAGTCATTAGCGCAGCAATATAAATCGCTGACCGGGCACTTTCTCTTTCGCGCAGCCATTTACCGGAGCAGGACTTGTACGGCGGCAGAATACCGATTGCCGGGATTTCGTCGGCGCAGGACCGAAGGCGCAACCGTCCGGTTGCGCGGAAACAAGCTCGCCGTCCATAGATACAAATGGGGGATTGCCGCCAGGCAATCCCCCATGGATTGTACTTGTTTTTGCGTCGCTTATTCCGCGTCGTCCGCTTCCGCCGCCGCTTCGTCCATTACTTTCTGGGCGATATTGGCCGGAACTTCCTGATAGCGTTCAAACTCAAATTCGAAAGAACCGCGTCCGCGCGTCATGGAGCGCAGGTCGGTCGCATAGGTGTGCATCTCCGCCATGGGAACTTCGCATACGACTTCCTGCATGCCGCCGCCGACCGAGTTCATGCCGAGCACGCGTCCGCGGCGCTTGTTGATGTCGCCGATGATATCGCCCATCATGCTTTCGGGAATATAGGTTTTCAGCGTGCCGATCGGTTCGAGCAGCACGGGCTGCGCCTGCGGCAGGCCGTTCTTGTAGGCGAGGGAAGCCGCGACTTTAAAGGACATCTCCGAACTGTCAACCGGGTGGTAGGAGCCGTCGACCAGCGTCGCTTTCAGGTTCACGACAGGGTATCCGGCGAGCACGCCCTTCTGGATCGAGTCGCGCAGGCCCTTTTCCACAGCGGGGAAGAAGTTTTTGGGAACAGAGCCGCCGAATACGCTCTCTTCAAATACGAGGTCGCTCTCCGTGCCTGGCTCAAATTCAATCCACACATGCCCGTACTGACCGTGGCCGCCGGACTGTTTCTTGTGCTTGCCTTCCACTCTGACTTTTTTCTTGATCGTTTCGCGGTAGGGCACTTTCGGCGTTTTCAGATCGACGGAGACGCCGAACTTGTTTTTGAGCTTGGATACGATGACGTCCAGGTGTGAGTCGCCCATGCCGGAGACGATCTGCTGGTGCGTTTCCGGGTTGACGGAATAGCTGAAGGTAAGGTCCTCCTCCATCAGCCGCTGCAGGCCGCCGGAAATCTTTTCCTCATCGCCTTTTGCCTTGGGTACGACGGCCATGGAAAGGCAGGGCTTTGGCAGCTCAATGCGCGGCAGCACGACCTGACGGGACGTTTCGCAAAGCGTGTCGCCGGTATTGGTATTTGTAAGTTTTGTCACAATGCCTATATCGCCCGCGGCGAGCTTTGCGGTCTCGATCTGCTTTTTGCCGAAGGGGATATAAATGCGGCTGAGCTTTTCGTTTTGGCCGGTTACGGTGTTGACAATGCTCTTGTCGCCGCCGAGTGTGCCGGAAACAATTTTAAAGAAGGACATCTTGCCGACGAACGGGTCGGCCACTGTCTTGAATACGGTGGCGCAGAACGGGTCGGATTCGCTGGTGGATATTTCTATATCCTCGCCCTTCATATCCTTAGCGGGAACAGATTTTATGTAGCCCGGATTGGGGAACGCGGCCGCAACCGCGTCGAGCAGCAGAGATACGCCGCCTTTGTCCATGGCGCTTGCGGCGAAGACGGGATACAGGCTGCCCGCGGCGAGTCCCGCCGCAAGTCCGCTCTGGCGCTCCTGTTCGGTAAATGCTTCGCCTGAGAAGTATTTGTCCATAAGCGCTTCGTCGGTTTCGGCAATATTCTCAAACAGTTTGTCCCTGAGTTCATCCAGCGTATCCGCGATTTCTGCGGGCGCATCCATCGTCTTTCCGTCCAGGTCGACGGCCGTCTCAGAGAGGAAACTGTAATACCCGGCCAGTTTCCCGCCGGTGACAATCGGCACCGTCAGCGGGCAGACGGCCACGCCAAACGTATCGGTCAGGCCGGAAAGGGCCTTGAAATAGTCCGCGTTCTCTTCGTCAAGTCTGCTTATAACAAACGCTTTCGGTTTGTCCTTGGCGTATGCGAACACCTTTTCCGTGCCGACTTCCACGCCGCTGCGGCCGCTGAGTACGATCAGCGCGGTTTCGGCTGCGGAGAGTCCCTGCAGCGTTTCGCCTACAAAGTCGAAAAATCCGGGCGTGTCCAGAAGATTTATTTTACAGCCCTTCCATTCAACCGGCGCAATGGCGGTGGAAAGGGAAATGCCGCGCTTGACCTCTTCCGCGTCGAAGTCCGAAACGGTCGTGCCGGAAGCAATATTTCCCGGACGGTCAATCGCTTTGGAGGCAAACAGGATGGCCTCGGTTAGGCTGGTTTTGCCGTCAGAGCCATGTCCGGCGATACATACGTTGCGCAGCATGTTTTGCGGATAGTCTTTCATGTGTTTATTCTCCTTCCTCTTATAAGCGAGAGCCGTCCGGCGTTGCGGCCGGAGTTTGCGCGCGCTGTCAGACGCTGCGCCGCTCACAGAATATTATTATATAGGAGAATCATGTTTTTTTCAATAAAAAGTTTGTTTTTGATATAATTTTAGTCGTTGTGCTAAATTCTTGAAGGTGAACTATTCCGCGCTATGAAAAAACAACAAAGGCGCGCCTGTCGAAGGCCTTAAAAATAGAAGGCATACCGCATTTTCGAACTGAAAAGCGGTAAAAAACAGAGTCCGGAAACAGCCGCCGGCGGCATGCAGCGCAGCACGCCGCCGACAGCCCTACCTAGCGCGGCCTGTCCGTCTGGCCGGCTGCGCCCGGTATGCCAAAAGCGCAAAAACGATCCGTGCCGCGGCGGATACGCGCGGCCTGGCTTCCAGCGTTGCTCGGACCGCGTGCTGCTCGGACCGTATATTGCTCGGGCCGCAGACAAAAAAAGCCCCGCATGTTGCCATGCGGGGCGTCGTTCAGTCAACCCTGCCGAGTTCTTTTACAAGGGCAATAATCGCCTTCATGTTTTCAAAAGGCACGTCGTTCGGGATGGAGTGGTCGGCCGCAAATATGTAGCCGCCGTTTTCCTTCAGGATTGGCAGCAGTCGGCGGATTTCGGCCAGAATGGCCTCCTTGTCATGCCAGAGCATGGCGTCAAAGCCGCCGTGGAGCACAAGCCGGTCGCCGTATTCCTTTTTGACCTGGACCGGGTCCATGCCCGCTTTGACCTCCATCGGGTGCAGCGCGTCAAAACCGACGGTCATGATCTCCGGCAGCAGGGTGTTGATGTTGCCGCACGAGTGCAGGCGCACATAAATTCCCTTTTTCTTGGCCCAGTCCACCGCCATCTGGTGCGTCGGCTTGATGATCTGCTTGTACATGTCCACAGAGAAGAAAGCGGTGCCTTTATAACCCATATCGTCGCGAATGTTGAGCATGTCGAAGGTGTAGCCGGCATCCCAGGCCATGTCCAGCAGCTGCAGGTCCACCTTCAGGATGTGCTCGAGCATATCCATGCACAGCTCGGGATCCGTCACCATATAGACAAGGAAGCGCTCCATGCCCATGACGGTGGAAGAGAGCGTGTTAAAGGTAAAGTTCACGTCGCCGAGCAGCCAGCGGCCCTCCTTGACCCATTCCTTATAGTTCTTCTGCAGGTAATCCCACTGGATGCGGTCGCGGTCCGGCGTAATGCGTTCCTTGGCGGCAAGCCATGTATCCCAGTCAATGATCGTGTGGTCGATAAAGTCCGGAGTGGAGTCCTGCATTTTGAAGTTGCGCACGGTCGTGCCCCACTCGTTTTTGATGGTGATGAACTCGTCGTCCTCTTCGACTACCGTGATCGGGTAACGCGGGGATTCGTCCGGTACTACGCGGCCGACGTTGTCCACGTCAAAGTATTCTTCATAGCTCACGTTTTCAGGCATGCCTTCCGCATGCCATTTGCGCAGCGCGCCCGGCCATGGAAAGTCCCACATGACGACGCGGTCCGCCTCCTTGTGCTGGAACGCTCGTGCAAAGCGCTCTTTGGATGTCATTTTATACATAGTTTCACCTCATTGTCATTGTAAATTTTTTTTATTATAGCACAAACATTTACAAATTAACAGTGTTTTGAGGTAAATTTATGCAAAATAAAACATATTGTGTTTGGTCGGAAAAATGATATAATAATAATATTATCTATGTATGGGGAAATGCGGACTATGCCAAATGGTTTCATCCACCGCCGCGCGGGCGAAATGGAATATCTAACCATCCCTCAGTTTGATGCAGCGGGCGTGAAGCACTGCTTCAGCACAAGGCTGGGCGGTGTTTCGGAAGGCGGCTGCCGGAGCCTGAACCTGGGCTTGAATCGCGGTGAAAGCCGGGAGACGGTGCTGAAAAACTACGAGATACTGTGCGGCGCGCTGGGGCTGTCCACACAGAGCCTTGTCCTGAGCGCGCAGACGCATACGGACAATATCAGGCGCGTAGGGCGTGCGGACGTCGGCGCGGGCATATACCGGGAGGGGTTTTGCGACGTGGACGGCCTGTCTACCGACGAGCCGGGCGTCACTCTCGTCACGTTTTACGCCGACTGTACGCCGCTGTTCTTCTACGATCCGGTCAAACGGGTGTGCGCCCTGGCCCATTCGGGCTGGCGCGGTACGGTGCAGCGTATCGGCGCAAAGATGGCGGAGCACATGCAGGTGCAGTACGGATGCCGGCGCGAGGATATTCTCGCCGCGGTCGGTCCGGCCGCCGGTCCGTGCTGCTATGAGGTATCGGACGAAGTCGCGCTGCAGCTGATGCGGGCGGGCGGGAGTCTCGACTGCTTACGTTATAACGCCGGTACGGGCCGGCTGCATGCCGATTTGTGGCGGACAAACGAGCGCATCCTGCTCGAAGCCGGGATTGCGCCGGAACATATCACAATCTGCGGCGAGTGTACGGTCTGCGGTGATCGGCTGTATTACTCGCACCGCAGGCAGGGCGCGGCGCGCGGGTCGCTCGCGGCCCTGATCGCGCTCGGCTGAGAAGGAGGAAGAAATGAAAATACTGCATATGGCGGACTGCCATCTGGACACGCCGTTTCGCAGTCTGCCGCCCAAGGCGGCCGCCCTGCGCAGGCAGGCGCTGCGGGACGGGTTTCGCCGCGCGCTGGAACGCGGGACGCGCGAAGGCGTGGACGCCGTGCTGATCGCGGGCGATCTGTTTGACAACCGCTACAGCGCCCCGTCCACCGTCCAGATGCTGGCAGATTTTGCGGCGGCGCATCCGGAAATACATATATTCGTCAGCCCCGGCAACCACGACTACCTGTTCGGCGATTCGCCCTATGCGGGACTGCCGGTTCTCGAAAACCTGACTGTGTTCGACGCGGGCGAGATCCAGCGCGTGGATCTGCCGGGGCTTGGCGCGTCCGTCTACGGCTGTGGCTGCCGCACTGCGCACAGCGAGCGTTCGCCCCTTGCGGGGTTCCGTGTGGAGGACGGGGACAGGCTGAATCTGTTGTGCGTGCACGGCCTGGTCCAGGGCTACGGCGGGCATGACAGTTACAATCCCATTTCGCTTTCGGAAATTGCGCAGAGCGGGCTTGACTATATCGCCCTTGGCCATGTGCACAGCTATTCTGGCGTGCGTCGCGAGGGGCGCACGTATTTCGCCTATCCCGGCTGTCTTGTCGGCCGTGGTTTCGACGAGACGGGGGAAAAGGGCTGTCTGATGGGCCGGCTGGAAAAAGGCGCGCCGCCGACGCTGTTGTTCTGCCGGGACGAGAGCCCGACGTTTGAAGCCGTAGCGGCGGACGTGACGGGCGCGCAGTCGCTCACCGACGTGATCGACACGGCGCGGGAACAGACGCAGGCGTTGCCGGACGAGTCGCTGGTAAAGTTGACGCTGAAAGGCCGCGTGCGCCCCGACCTTGTTATAAATCAGGCGCTTGTCGCAGCGGGGCTAAGCAGGTTCCAATTTGTAAAAGTGGCGGACGAGACCCGGCCCGAACTGGACGCGGAGCGTCTCGCGTCGGAGCAGACGCTGACGGGCCTGTTTGTAAGCGCCGTCCTGCATAGCGGCGCCGACCCGGCGGTTGTGGACGGCGCTCTGCGCGCCGGGCTTGCGGCGATAGGCGGAGAGGAGCTGAAGTTCGATGAGGATTGAGCAGTTGATTCCCATCCGTTTCGGTCGGCTGCGCGGCGAACCGCTGACGCTGCGGCCGGGGCTGAACCTCATCTGCGGCCCGAACGAGAGCGGGAAGAGCACTTACGCCGCCCTGATCCGGTTCCTGCTTTACGGTTTCAGTTCGCAGGCGAAAAGCAAGCAGAACCCACTGCCGGAGCGTGCGAAATATGTGCCGTGGTCCGAGGCGGGCGCGGCCGGGAGCATGGTTTACCGCGAGGGCGGAAGGCTTTACAGGCTGCACCGGGAAGCGAAGGGGTCGAAGCAGGCGTTTGCGGTGTCCGACGAAGCGACGGCCGCGCCGGTCGCATTCATGCGCGAGCCGGGCGAAGAGCTGTTCGGCCTGTCCCGCGGCACATTTGAAAGCACCGCGTTTTTCGGACAGTCGTTGCTGTCCGCCATTTCGATGGAGGAGATTGAGTCCAAGCTGAGAAATATCGCCACGGGCGCGGATGAAAACGTATCCTGTCAAAAAGCGTTGGCACGCCTGAAAAACGCGCGCAATGCGATCGACAACGGGCGCAGAAACGGCGCGCTCATAGCTCTGTGCGCAGAGCGGGACGCGCTTCACGCGCAGTTGGAGCGGTTGGATGCGCAGACGGAACGGTACAGGCGTTTACAGCAGGAGCTGATTGAGAAGAAGCGTTCCAGAGCGGCGCTTGGACAGCGGATCGAAGCGCTTTGCGCGCAGGCAAACGCGCACGAACAGCAGCGTCTGGGCGACCTGGAACAGCGCCGCGCCGCCCTGGTCCGCGAGCGGGCGGAGCTTACCGCCGTGCGTGAATCGCTTGCACGGGAGCTCTGCGGCGCGGGCAGGGAGGAACTGGACCGTGCGAAAGAAGTCCTGTACCGGTATGAAGCCCAGGCCGCAGGCAGACCACAGCCGGATTCTGCGCCGCCCATGCCGAAGGGCGCGCCCGTCTGGCTGTGGGTTCTCGCCGTCCTGCTGGGGCTGGGCGGGCTGGCTCTGCTGCTTGTCCGGTATGCAGTTCCCGGCGCGGCGGCGCTTGGCGCAGGCCTCTGCCTTGCGGCGCTTGGCGGCGTTTTGTCGGCTTCTGGCCGGAAAAAGAGGGCCGCCTGGTCTGCGGCGCAGGACCGGGCGCGGGCGGACGCGGCGGCGTATGAGACGGCGCGCGCAGGGCTGAAGGGAGAATTAAACGAGTTCTTCGGACATTTTGGGATTGCGGACGAAATGCGGTGGAAGCCTTTTTTACGGGAGCTGGAACAGAAGCTATCCACTTATATGGATACGGAGGCCAGAATACGCGAAATTGCCCTGCGTATGGACGCGCTGGCGACGAAAAACCCTGCGG
>USJY01000027.1 GCA_900555065.1 uncultured Eubacteriales bacterium | reverse complement strand
ACGCCGGCAAGGATGCTTATAATGCCTGACACAAGGGAAACTGCCGGACCAAAGCCAGTATGCCGTTCCATTTTTGCATAGAATACGATATCTGCAATTCCGGTGACTACCGCCAGGATTCCATAAACAAAAACAATTCCTGTCAATGCGCTGGATGGTTGTATAAAAGTTAAAACCCCAAGTACTATCAGAATTATTCCTATAATGAGTTCTATCCACCCGGATGCCGATCTTCTTTTCATATGTAAAACCTCCAAGAATTTATCTGTTCTGTAAATAGGATAACAGATATTTTGAAAAAACAAAACTTGCACTTTTTCAGTTTTGTATTTACACAAACGCCAAAGTGTCAGCCTTTTTTACACATTATTATTTTTGTCTATACAGATATTGAAAACTGCAAGTGGCAGATTCCAGCGCAGTCTGATATAACTAAAAAGGATAATCGAAACTGGGGAAGGAGTCTTGGTTATGAAACTGAATGAAGGGATGTTTGCGATTAAGCTGTATGAACTGGAGCAGCAATACGGACGAATGCAAAGCCGTCTGCGGCTCTGTCAGCAGGAGAAACATTCCAAAATTCAGAAGGAATTGCAAAAGGCGATTGACGAGTACAGAGAAAATGAGATACTGCTGCAGAAAAGCGTGGAGGGCAGCCGGTCGCAGGCAGTCGCGGCGCTGGCAAGCGCCCAACTGGATTATTACCGAACAGTGAGAAAAATACTGGAGCAGTCGCTTCCGGTATATCTGCGAAGTGAAGCCGGTACGTGTTTGGAGGATAAAACCGAAGCAGTCGCGCTTTATGCAGAATACGCCATCGACTTTGCAGTACAATCAATGCGTTATGCGTTGATTGCGGCATTCAATGCCATTGATCTGCAAATGACCGCAGAAGAACGAAAGGAGGATAAACAGGATGAAACAAAATAGATGGATCCTGCCCGCAGTCCTTACCGGCGCCGCAGTCCTCGCCGGATTTATAACGTGGCAGTCTGTTGAGCGCCGGAGAGTCCTGCAAAAGAAGCAGTCGGTACAAGTGTTGGATGACGTATACAGGAAACATTCCGATGTTGAGGAGGAATGCCGCGATGAATGAAGTGAAAAAGCCGAAAAAACCATTGATTTATTATTACGCCATCGTGCTTCTGGTACTGCTTCTTTTTAATTTTTTGGCCATGCCCTGGCTGATGCAGCGGCAAATCCAGCAGGTGGATTACGGCACTTTTATATCCATGACGGAAAACGGAGAAATTGGCCAGGTGGAAATCCAGGCCCAGGAGAATCAGATCATTTTTACCGATAAGGACGACACGGCCGTCTATAAAACCGGCATGGTGGACGATCCTGATCTGACGCAGCGGCTTTATGATTCCGGAGCGAAGTTTTCTGGCGAAATTATCGAACAGATGTCTCCTCTGCTGAATTTTCTGCTGACCTGGGTGCTGCCGATTGTCATTTTCGTCGGTATTGGACAGTATATGTCCAAAAAGCTGATGGAGCGGGCAGGAGGCTCCAATTCCATGACTTTTGGCATGGGGAAAAGCAATGCCAAGGTGTATGTGAAATCCTCTGAAGGCATTCGGTTCTCTGATGTGGCGGGTGAAGACGAAGCCAAGGAAAACTTGGCCGAAATTGTGGACTACCTGCACAATCCGAATAAATATAAGGAAGTGGGCGCATCCATGCCGAAAGGTATTCTGCTGGTGGGCCCGCCCGGAACCGGTAAGACAATGCTGGCCAAGGCGGTGGCCGGCGAAGCCAACGTACCGTTTTTCTCCATGTCCGGCTCGGAATTTGTGGAGATGTTCGTGGGCATGGGCGCGGCAAAGGTACGTGACCTGTTCAAACAGGCCAAGGAAAAAGCGCCTTGTATCGTCTTTATTGATGAGATCGACGCGATCGGTAAAAAAAGGGACGGTCAGCTCGGCGGCAACGACGAGCGGGAGCAGACCCTCAACCAGCTACTGACTGAAATGGACGGCTTTGAGGACAACAGCGGCGTTATCCTTTTGGCCGCCACAAACCGTCCCGAATCTCTGGATCAGGCACTGACGCGGCCCGGCCGGTTTGACCGTCGAGTCCCCGTAGAACTGCCCGACCTGAAGGGTCGTGAGGAAATCCTGAAGGTTCACGCCAAGAAGATCAGGCTTGCGCCGAACGTGGATTTCAGTAAAATTGCCCGTATGGCGTCCGGTGCTTCGGGTGCAGAACTGGCCAATATCATTAACGAGGCGGCGCTGCGCGCCGTGCGGGATGGACGGAAAGCCGTTGAGCAGGCGGATCTGGAGGAGAGCATTGAGGTAGTCATCGCCGGTTACCAGAAAAAGAACGCTATTCTGACGGATACGGAGAAAAAGATTGTGGCCTATCATGAAATTGGGCATGCACTGGTGGCCGCTTTGCAGAATCATTCCGCTCCTGTCCAGAAAATCACGATTGTTCCCCGCACATCCGGTGCTTTGGGGTATACCATGCAAGTGGACGAAGGCGAGCATTACCTGATGAGCAAGGAGGAAATTGAGAATAAGATTGCCACTCTGACAGGCGGGAGAGCGGCTGAGGAAATCGTGTTCGGTTCAGTCACCACCGGCGCCTCTAACGATATTGAACAGGCTACCAGATTATCCCGGGCCATGATCACCCGCTACGGGATGAGCGAACAATTCGATATGGTTGCCATGGAGACCGTCACCAACCAGTACCTGGGCGCAGACACCTCGTTGAGCTGTTCCGCTGAGACGCAGACGCAGATCGATAAACAGGTGGTGGCGCTGGTAAAGAAGCAGCATGAAAAGGCACGGCAAATTTTGACGGATAACCGGCGAAAGCTGGATGAATTGGCGGCGTACTTGTATGAAAAGGAAACCATTACCGGCGAAGAATTCATGTCCATATTAAATTCGTAAAGGAGCAAGCGCCATGAAAACTGCTGTTGTGGACGTAGGGGGAGGACTCCGGGGCGTTTATGCCGCCGGCGTTTTGGATCGCTGTCTGGAGGATGGAATATATTTTGACGCAGGCATTGGCGTGTCCGCCGGCAGCGCCAATATCGCCTCCTATATAGCCGGACAGAAGGGCCGGAATTATCAGTTTTACACCGAATATTCCGTACGCAGGGAATATATGAGTTTGCGCAATTTTTTGTTTCGGAAAAGCTATATTGATCTGGATTATATATATGGTGTCCTCAGCAATGAAGATGGGGAAAATCCCCTCGATTACACTGCGCTGTCGGCAAGCCCTGCGCAGTTCATAGCGGTGTCTACAAACGCTGAAACAGGAAAAGCAACCTATTTCGATAAAAGCGATATGGCGTTAAACGACTATAGTATTCTGAAAGCTTCCTGCGCCATTCCCTTTGTATGCCATCCATATTCCGTCCGTGGCGTCCCGTATTACGACGGAGCGCTGAGCGATCCGATCCCCATTGAAAAAGCCTTTTCGCTGGGCTGTGATAAGGTCGTTTTAATCCTGACAAGGCCCCGGAGCTTTCGGCGCACGCCGCAAAAAGACAGGAAGCTGGCGGCAAGGATTCGCCGTAAATACCCCTTTGCCGCCGCGCAATTGGAGCGGCGCGCGTCAAAGTACAACGACGGGCTTGCATTGGCGGAACGCTGTGCGGAGCAGGGGAGGCTTCTGATCGTCGCGCCGGACGATACCTGCGGTATGGATACCCTTACCCGCAGCCCGGAAGCAATGAAGCGCTTTTACAAAAAGGGTTTTCAGGACGGTGAAAAAATCGCGGCCTTTTTGGGCTGAGATTTTGGCCGATACATTATATAGGTTCATTTTCCCGTTTCCCGCAGGCCCCTGTGCGGGAGGCCTGCGAATGATATATCTGCAAAGTCAAGAAAGGATTACACTGCAATGCTGGAGCTGAAGAACATTAAAAAGGATTACCCTGCCGGCGGCGAAACAGTAGAGGCGCTCAAGGGTATTGATTTGCAGTTTCGTGAAAGCGAATTTGTCGCTGTATTGGGCCCGTCCGGCTGTGGCAAGACGACGCTGTTGAATATCATCGGCGGACTGGATCAATACACTACGGGCGACCTTATTATCAATGGTAAATCTACAAAGGATTTCAAGGACCGGGACTGGGACGCATATCGTAACCACTCCGTCGGCTTTGTCTTTCAAAATTACAATCTAATTCCGCATCAGACGGTTTTACAGAATGTAGAGCTGGCGCTGACCCTTTCCGGCGATTCCAAAACGGAGCGCCGGCGCCGGGCAAAAGAGGCGCTGGAGCGGGTCGGGCTGGGCAGCCAGCTCAAAAAGAAGCCGGGCGAAATGTCCGGCGGTCAGATGCAGCGCGTCGCTATTGCGAGGGCTATCGTCAACAATCCAGATATTATTCTGGCGGATGAACCCACCGGCGCTCTGGACACGGAAACCAGCTTGCAGGTTATGGAAATTCTCAAGGAGATTTCCAAAGACCGGTTGATCATTATGGTTACCCACAACCCTGATCTTGCCGAAAATTACTCCACCCGAATTGTCCGGCTTCTGGACGGCAGACTGCTCGCCGATTCCGCGCCGCTCACCGAGGAGGAAATTCGAAAAGAACGTTCAGCCGGCAAGGGGAAGGCGGAAAAAGAGAGAAAGACGAAGAAACCCTCCATGTCGTTTTGTACTTCCTTTGGCCTCTCCCTGAAAAACCTGTTCACTAAAAAAGGCCGTACTGCGCTGACCTCCTTTGCCGGCAGTATTGGCATTATCGGGATCGCGCTGATTTATGCCGTGTCCCAGGGTACAACAGCTTACATTGACGCATTGCAGGAGGACACCCTGTCTTCGTATCCGCTTACGATTCAGGCGCAGAGCATGGATTTGGGAGCGCTTATGGAGGAGTTCATTGGCGCGGCGCAATCAGAAAGAGAACACGAGAATGACGCGGTTTATCAAAAGCCAATGGTCTATAACCTGGTCAACGCCTTGAATTCGTCAGACGGCATTGAAAACGACCTGCGTTCCTTCAAAAGCTATCTGGAGGAACGCCTGGCGGATACACAAAGCGAAGACGGCCTGCGCAATGCCGTCAGCGGCGTACAATATACTTATAATACAGACCTTCTGGTCTATACCGAAAATGTTGACGGCACGATCCTTCGCTCCGATTCCCGGGAGCTTATGCAGGATCTGTTGCTGGAGTATTTCGGACTGGATATGTCGTCCATGCTGGGGCTTGGTGAAGAATATGGAATAACGGACAGTATGAGTGTTCTTTCCTCATTTTCGCCGGCTGGAAGCTCCATGGTTCTGTGGCAGGAAATGTTGCCGGGAGATAATGGGAAGCTAGTCAATTCTCTTTTGGAAAGTCAGTATGACGTAGTATACGGTTCCTGGCCGACGGAGTACAACGAAATCGTACTGGTACTGGATGAAAACAATGAGCTGGACGATATGTCGCTGTATGCATTGGGATTAAAGTCCGAAGAAGAGATCGACGCCATTATGGAAGCTGCCATCCATCAGTCTGAAGTGGAGGTGGATGCGAAACAATGGTCCTATGAGGATATCTGCAATATGGAATTTAAGACCATCCTGAATTCCGACTGCTATGCGTTGGACGATATAACCGGCCTGTATGTCGATCTGCGGGAAACTGACGCCGGGTTAAAATATCTTTACGACAATGGAATCACGCTGAAAGTATCCGGGATTATACGGCCCAATGAGGATGCTGTCTCCACCATGCTCAGCGGAGCTATCGGCTACACAAGCGCGCTGACCGAATATATTATCGAACATTCCCGGACGTCCGCCGCCGCAGAGGCGCAGTTAAACGACCCGAATACGGATATTTTTACAGGCCTCCCCTTCCGGGAAAGCACTGCTGACCTGACAGCAGCGCAAAAGGAAGCGGATTTGCGGGAGTATATTTCCAGTCTTGACGAAAGCGGCCGCGCTGCGGCATATGTCCAGATTATGAGCATCCCCGATCAGGAGCAGGTGGACGGAGCCGTATCTCAGGCTGTCGCTTCCATGACCCGCGCCGATATGGAGGAAACGCTGGGGCAGAGCCTCAGTCAGCAGGCTGGGCTGACTGAAGCGGAAATCCAGGAATACATCTCCGCCATGAACGACGAGGATTTGTCCGAATTGTTCACACAGATAGCCGAGGCGCAGTTTCGGGTACAGTATGCCGCGCAGATAGAGACTGAAATGGCCGCAATGAGTACGCAGCAGCTGGCGGCGGCATTGGATATGGCGATGGACGCCTACACGACTGAGCAATGCGCTTTCTATTACGATGAAATTCTGGTATTTTCCGAGTCCAGTTATGAGGACAATTTGCAGAAACTGGGGTATGTGGATTTGGACGACCCCGCGTCGATCAACATCTACGCTTCCTCCTTTGAAAACAAGGAGATCGTCGAGCAGGCGATTGCAGATTATAACGCTTCTGTGACCGACCTTGAGCAGATACAGTATACGGATTATGTGGGCTTGATGATGTCCTCCGTCACTTCCATCATCAACGCCATTACCTATGTCCTGATTGCCTTTGTGGCTGTTTCGTTGATTGTCTCCTCTATCATGATCGGCGTCATTACCCTGATTTCGGTACAGGAACGCACGAAGGAAATCGGGATCCTGCGCGCCATCGGCGCCTCCAAGCGGAACGTTTCTTCCATGTTCAATGCGGAGACTCTGATTATCGGGTTCACCTCCGGCGTGCTGGGGATTCTCATTACCTATCTGCTGTGTATCCCCATCAATATGATCCTTCATCATTTCACTGGCATTAGTACCCTCAATGCCTATCTTCCGCCATGGGTAGCTGTAATCCTGATTGTAATCAGCATGGCGCTCACCCTGTTCTCCGGGATTATTCCCTCTTCAAGCGCTGCGAAAAAAGATCCGGTAGTAGCGCTGCGCGCCGAGTAACTTTTATAAACAACGCCGGGCCGGAGGGGTATGATATGCAATTCGGGTTCCGGATACAACGACAAAAAGCGGTAGCTGCGTCGGGAAAGGCGGGCGCAAAGTGGGAACGGTTCTTCAGTGCGGGCCTGCAATGTAAACATGTCAGCCCGGGGCTCGGTATCCCTGTGCGGAAAGAACAGAATTTGTGATGATGATTGCGCCCCGAAATCAGATAAAACGTCGATTATATGGGCCATTTGCGCCGCCTGTGGTCTGTCTATCCCGGCGTATGGCGCGCTTGTTCCCCTTCCTGTAGATGATAAATCGGACTGGACATATAAACGGGCGCGACACGCATTCGGCATACGCCGTATCTTTTTGCAGCAAGACGCATCGTCGCAGCTATCTGCCTCTGCAGGGCACGGAACATCCGGAGCGCGGCGGGGGACGAGTCCGAATATAAGAGTGCGGGCGGACGGAGCGCATCAAGAGCTCCGCCCGCCCGCTCGCGGTCAGGTCCGGGGTTCGTCAGAATCACGTTCGCTTGCTTCATATTCGAGCGGACCTGTAAATACGCCTTTTATTAGGACTGCTGCGCTGTCTTGTAAAAACACGGTTTTGCGGGAGTGAACCTCACGCGCGACCTGCCAAAAGACCGCTGCTGCCAAAAGGAACGAATCCGGCCGTACATATGTCGCTGACGAAACGGGATCTGCCGCGCGGGCCCGGACGTAAAGCCAATGCGCGGGAAATACATGCCGGCTGTTCGGCTTGGGCAGGGCGCGGTTCATTCGTATTTCAGCCAAGTATCGTAAGCGGCACAAGAATAGGCGCCGGCCGGCCCATGCACTGCAGATCGGCGATCAGGCGGTTGGCGGGGGCGACCGTTTCACCTGCGACGATGGTAAAATCGACAAAGGCATGTTCCGTATGCGCCGACTGCGGCGCGGCGGTAAACAGGCCGCTGCGGCCTTCGACATGCCAACCCTCCGGCACAACCCAGCGGAGCTGGAAGTGCTTCTGGTTCTCCATCTTTTCAGGGATAACCGTAATCCGACCCTGCAGCGAACCTCCCGGCGTTATAATGGGTTCGCTTTCATATTCGACAAGTACGGCCGCATAACAGTTGGAAACGGTATAGGAATAGCGGGAACGCTTGAACATGGCATCCACAAACGCGCTGCCCATAAATGCCTGTGCAGACCAACCGCTGAAATCATCAGGGCCGTCGGTCAGCTCCATTCTGGTTTCACCCTTCGCTACGCTCCAGTTGTCTGTACGGTTTGCGGCCGGGATGAGGTTCATGACGCTTTGGGTGAGCTGCGCGCAGGTGGCGGGGAAAAACCCGGTGCCGCGGATGATGGCGACGGTGAGAATGCAGTCCCCGATATACTGCCGCCAGTCGTCCGGAATGCCGGACGTGCCTTTCATGATGCCGAGCAGCGCGCCGACAGTCGCGCCGGTGCAGTCGGTGTCGTCTCCGCAGTTAATGGCGAGAATCATGGACTTTTTGAAGTCGCATTCGCCGTAGAGCAGGCCAAGGATGACAAACGCCACGTTTGCCGGGGCCTGGAACCAGCCGAGGTCTGCGCTGTCTTCGACGAGCTGTTCGCGGACCGTTTTCCAGTCAAGTCCCGTTTTATGACCGTCGAGCACGATACGAACACTGCGCGCAACGCGGCAGTCAGCCGGGATTTTGGACAGGCCGATTTCGATTAGGGTGTGTATGTCTTCGATTACAAACGCCGCGCTTTCCATCGCTGCGACAAAGATGGCTGCGTAACTGCCTTCGCCGAAGCCATGGTCCACGCAGGCGTCTTCAAACGCATAGCGTATGGCGCGTTCCGGATCGCCGGGGAATACGGAAGCCCAGATCTCTGTGCGGATCCATGCGCCGTTGGAGTGCTTCCACTCCTCGTTGTGCACCTCGCCCGAAAGCGGGGGCAGAATGCCGGTCGCCATATTTGCCTTGCACACGCCGTATTCGTTCCAGCACGGGCCGACATAGCTCATCCAGTATTCGCCCAGCACTTTGGCGTCTATTCTGTCGATTCCCACCTCGTCCATAGCGCGCAGCCATACAAGCTGTAGGTCCAGATCGTCGTTGGGCAGGGGCTCGCCCGGCGGCGTGACAAATCCCTCAATATCGTTGAGCTCGCGGGAGCCTTCATAGGGCCCGCCCATGGTGCCGCCGATGTTTTTACCGATCCAGCAGGCGTAAATTTTGTCATAGAGCCGGTCCTTATTGAATTTAAGCATAAACATTCCTCCTTCTCGAATACGGATTACAAAGTTATTATACAAATAAAAACCCCGCCATTCTATGTGAAAAGGAGCGTAAACCATGCGGAATTGTCCGAATGCAGATTTGCCGGCTATCTATGTGGACGCGGTTGCCTGCGGCTGTTCAGCCCCCGCCAGGATCAACTGCAGGACAATTCCGATCGAGATATACGAGGTGGATTGCCTCCGTTGCCCCAGCGCGATGGAGATTGGCCTGTGCGAAAGCGGCGAAGGGTTCTGTTATATGGGAAATGAGGTATATGCCTTTCAGGCTGGCGATGTGCGGATCGCGTTTCCCTTGCAGCGGCATTTGTCGCGCAGTGCGATATGCGCCACAAGCAGCTGATATTGGCGCGTGCTCGACTGCATCGCCTTTCTGGAGCGGGGAGAATTTGCAGACATGCCGGGATAGAGGGCTGGCGCAGTACGCAGATGGCGCTGCGCGGTATTTTTACAAAGCGGGAATATCCGGAGATCAACCGGCTTGTCAAGGCGCTGCTTCTGCGCGTATGGGACGTGGCGCGGGAAGCGCCGTATTGCGGCGAGCTCGTCTTTTCCGTATACGCCGATTCTGGAGCTGCTGCGCGCATCTCCTGTGGCCTTCCGGAGCTCTCGCTGCCGCGCAGCAAAAAACTGCTCGACGTTTCGCCCGCGCTTACAGTATCCGCCAGGCTGTCGCGAGGAGAGAGGCGGTGCGGACAGCCGAGCTGGCGGCCGCCTGTGCAATGAGCGATACGGATTTTCGACGCGTGTTTTGCGAGGGGTCTGCCGCCGAAGAAATACATAGTGAAGCGCCCTGAAAAAGGCGGGACATCCGCTTCTTTGCAACGGACCGGACAATTCTGGCGGTGGGCAAACAGGCGGGGTTTTCAGACGTTTCAGGGTTCAACCAGCCAGTTTATGCGGAAAAAC
>USJY01000026.1 GCA_900555065.1 uncultured Eubacteriales bacterium | reverse complement strand
CGCAGGAGGAATTCGACAAGCTGCTCGCCGAACAGCGGGAAGACGGGGAAGACGCGGACTGATTCCCGGGCGCGCGCCGCGCGCGTCCGCCGCCGCGCGTTTTGCGCAAATGTGCGCGGCGCGTCCTTACGCGGCCGGCCCTGCAAAGCCTTTGCCCGTCCGGCCGCGGCTTTGAAAGCGGTTTTCATTGCCGGCGCGCGGCGCCGCCGCCAATTTCCCCGCGCCGCCTGGCAGCGTGTCAGCACGCGTGTTTTTCCGGGCCCGGCGCCTTCGCTTTAAACCAAGCCTTACCCGCGCGCTCATTGCGCGTTTATCATTACACAGACGGCGTGAACCTCGCCGCATAAGGACGGATCGCTTTGAAAATACTGTTTATGGGAACGCCCGAATTCGCCGTGGCAAGCCTCAACGCGCTGCTGGACGCGGGGCATGAAATCTGCGCCGTCGTCACCCAGCCCGACCGGCCGCAGGGCCGGGGATATAAGCTCGCCCCGCCCGCAGTCAAAACGGCGGCGCTCGCGCGCGGACTCGAGGTGTTCCAGCCCGAAACCCTGAAGAATGAATCGCTGCTCCCCCTGCTGGAGCGGACGCGTCCGGACGCGATCGTCGTCGCCGCTTACGGGAAAATCCTGCCGCAGTATGTGCTCGGCTTTCCCCCGCGCGGCTGCATCAACGTGCACGCGTCGCTGCTGCCCAGATACCGCGGCGCAGCGCCCATCAACTGGGCGATTATCAACGGCGAGCGCGAGAGCGGCGTGACGATTATGTACATGGAAAAGGGCCTCGACACCGGAGATATGCTTCTTTCCGTCCGCACCCCGATTGCGGACGACGACACGGCCGGCGACCTGCACGACCGGCTCGCCGTGCTGGGCGCGGACGCGCTGGTGCACGCGCTTGCCCTGCTCGAAGCGGGCCGTATCACGCCCGTGAAGCAGGACGACAGCCAGCACACCTACGCGCCCATGCTCTCCAGGGACGACTGCCGGCTCGACTTTTGCCAGAGCGCAAAGCAGGTGCGCGACCGGATCCGCGGCCTCGCGCCCTTTCCCGGTGCGTATCTGACGCTGTCCGGCCGCCAGATCAAGGTTTTTGAAGCGCAGATAGTATCCGGCCGCGGCGAACCGGGCAGCGTCCTGTATGCGGACAGGGAGCACGGGCTTGTCCTGGCCTGCGCGGACGGCGCGCTGCGTCTGGTCACGCTGCAGCCGCAGGGCAAGCGCCGCATGTCGGCAAAGGAATACCTGGCCGGCCACCCCGTCCCGCCCGGAACCGTGGCGGAGTAGCCGGCGCGGGGCAAGACTAGAACCCAGACAGGAGGAAACAACATGCCGTTTTTCTATTTTGACTACTATTATCTTCTGCTCGTAGTTCCCGCCCTCATCATTGCAATGGTGGCGCAGATCAAGGTGCAGTCCACGTATAAAAAATACGCGCAGGTCGGCGCGCGCAGCGGGATCACCGCTTATGAGATGACGCGCCGCATGCTTGACGCAAACGGTCTGACGCATGTGGACGTGGTCCATATCGGCGGCAACCTGACCGATAACTTCAACCCGAAAAAGCAGACCATTTCCCTGTCCGACCCGGTCTACGGGAGCAGCTCGGTCGCGGCGCTTGGCGTCGCGGCGCACGAAGCGGGCCATGCGATCCAGCACGCGGAGGGGTATTTCCCGCTCAAGCTGCGCAGCGCCATCGTGCCCATTACGCAGTTTGGCTCGGCCATCACGCCCTGGCTCATTATTCTGGGCCTGATCTTCAGCTTCCCCGTCCTCATCGACGTCGGCATCGTATTTTTCGGCCTGGCCGTGTTTTTCCAGCTTGTCACCCTGCCCGTTGAGTTCAATGCGTCCCGCCGCGCCCTGGCGAGCCTGGAATCGGCCGGCGTCCTCGCCGCCGACGAACTGGGCATGACAAAGCGCGTGCTTTCCGCCGCGGCCATGACCTATGTGGCCGGCCTGCTCGTATCGCTTATGAGCTTTTTGCGCATTCTGCTGCTGTTCGGCAACAGGCGCAAATAGGCGGGAACGGATGAGCCGTGCGCGCAGCCTTGCGCTGCAATCCATAGGCGCCGTACTCGACCGCGGCGCGTATTCCAATATAGAAGCCAGCCGCGCCCTGGCCGGAGAGCGGCTGAGCGAAGCCGACCGCAGCTTATACAAGCAGCTTTTTTACGGCGTGCTCGAGCGCGTCATTCCGCTTGACTACTGCATCGGCCGTTTTTCCAGGATGAAAAAGACCTCGCCCGCGCTCACGAACATCCTGCGCCTCGGCGCCTGCCAGCTGCTGTTTCTGGACCGGATCCCGCCGCGCGCGGCCGTGGACGAATCGGTAAAGCTCGCGCGCCGCGTCGCACCGCAGGCCGCGGGTTTTGTCAACGCCGTGCTGCGGAACATCGACCGCAGCCGGGACGGTCTGCTGGAGGAGCTGGACCGGGGCGGGCTTTCTCTGAAATACTCCGTCCACCCCGCCGTCGCCGCGCTCCTGACAGACGCTTACGGCCATGCGGCAACGCAGGCCTTTTTCGAGGGCTTTACAGCCCAGCGGTCGCGCATCTGCGCGCGCGTCAACACCCTGCGCTGCAGCGATGCGTCCGCCTTTGCCGCCGCCGCGGCACGGGACGGCATCACCGCGGAGCCGGGCCCGCTGCCCGACTCTGTTTTCCTGTGTTTTTCCAAGTCCCTGGAGCAGACCGCCGCCTGGCGCGACGGGCTGTTTCATCTGCAGGGCGCCGCCTCCCAGCTCGCCGCGGCGGCGGTCTGCGCAAAACCGGGCGACACCGTGCTCGACGCATGCGCCGCGCCCGGCTCCAAATCGTTTACCATGGCCCAGCAAATGCGCGACCGCGGCGAAATATACGCGTTCGACCTGCATCCGCACCGCGTCCGGCTCATCGAGGCCGGCATGCGCCGGCTGGGCATTGCCTGTATCCGGCCCGCGGCCGCGGACGCGGCGGCGCCCTATCCGGTATCCGTACATGCCGACGCGGCCCTTGTGGACGCGCCCTGCTCCGGCTACGGGATGATGGCCCGCCGCCCTGAACTGCGCTACCGTCCGCCCTCCGAATTTGCCGGCCTGCCCGCCCTTCAGCGCGCCATACTCGACCGCGCCGCGCAGAGCCTGCGCCCCGGCGGCCGGCTGGTATACAGCACCTGCACCCTGGTCCCCGCCGAGAACCGCGCGGTGACCGACGCGTTTTTACAGGCGAACCCCGGCTTTTCCTATGCGCCCTGTCCCCGCCTGTCAGGCGCGGATGCAGACGGCCCCGTCACCCTGTTCGAGCCCGGCTCGGAGGGTTTCTACATTGCGGCGATCCGCAGGGAGGGCTGAGATTATGCAAGAGAAACTGGACTTGAAATCCATGTCCTTTGCGCAGGTGCGCGCCCTGTGCGATTCACTGGGGTTTCCCGCCTTCCGCGCCGGGCAGATTTTCGCCTGGTGCGGGCGCGGCATTACCGCATTTTCCGAGATGACCGACCTGAACAAAGCCGACCGCGCCGCATTACAGGCAAAAACCTGTCTTACGCCCTGTAAAATTGCGGAGAAATTCGTCTCAACGCTTGACGGGACGGCAAAGTATTTGATAAAATTACAGAATGGATATACTGTAGAAGCGGTGGTCATGCGCTACCGGTACGGGCTGTCCGCCTGTCTTTCCACCCAGGCCGGGTGCAGGATGGGCTGCGCCTTCTGCGCGTCCACGGTAAACGGGCTCGGCCGCAACCTCAGCGCCGGCGAGATTCTCGACCAGTACCTGCTTCTCTCCAAAGATCAGGGCGAACGAATCGGCTCCGTCGTGCTCATGGGCATGGGCGAGCCGCTGGACAACTACGACAACGTCGTCCGGTTTCTGGAAAACATAGCGGACCCCATGGGCGTCGGCCTGTCGCACCGGCATATCACGCTCTCAACCTGCGGCCTTGCCGACCGGATCCGCGACCTTGCGCGGCTGCGCCTGCAGATCACGCTCGCCGTCTCCCTGCACGCGCCGAACGACGCGCTGCGCCGGGAGCTTATGCCCGTCGCCCGCCGGTGGGACCTCGGCGAACTGCTCAGCGCCTGCGCCTATTACGAACGCATGACAGGCCGGCGCATCTCGTTTGAATACGCAATGATCCGCGGCGTCAACGACGCGCCCGCGCAGGCGCGCGAGCTCGCTTCGTTGCTCCGTCCGCTCAAAAACTGCCACATCAACTTAATCGCCGTCAATCCCATAGGGGACGGAGCTTTTGCAAACACGGGGGAAGCCGGTATCCGTGCCTTTGCCGCCGTCCTGCAAAAGCGCGGCTATACTGTAACTGTCCGCCGGTCTGTCGGCGGAGACATAAGCGGCTCCTGCGGCCAGCTTCGGCTGCGGCGGGAGGAGAAGGGGGAATAAACAGGTTATGCAGATAACCGGTTTGACTGACAAGGGGCTGGTCCGCACCGAGAACCAGGACACCTTTGTCTATGGCTATACGGAAAACGACACGCTGTACGCCGGCGTGTTCGACGGCATGGGCGGCGCAAAGGCCGGCAAGTTCGCGAGCAATATGGCCGCGAGCATGTTTGAGCAGGCCATCCGCACCGCCGACCCGGACAGACTTGCGACACGGCCGGGCCGTCTCGTCGCGTCCGCAATCGAACAGATCAACACGCGCATGTACGAGTACAGCGTCGGCCAGCGCGAATTCTCAGGCATGGGCACAACCTGCGTGGCCGCCATTCTCAACGGCGGCGTAGGCGTTGTCGCCAACGTGGGCGACAGCCGCGCCTATTTGATTGACGGCCAGCGCTGCCGCCAGGTCACCCGCGACCATTCCGTGGTGCAGGAGCTGGTGGAGATGGGCGAGATCGACGAGGACCAGGCGAAAAAGCACCCCCAGCGCAACGTAATCACCCGCTCCCTCGGCCCGGACGACCACACGGAGATCGACCTGTTCGAGGTGGATGTGCGCAAAAAGCACCTGCTGCTCTGCTCGGACGGCCTGCACGGCTACTTCAGCGATGAAGAGCTGTTCGCCTACGTCTCCACAGGCCGCAGCGACGAGGAGACCTGCCAGGTCCTGGTACAGGAAGCCTGCGCCCGGGGCGGGCGTGACAATATAACCATTATTTTGATCCATTGCGCTTGAATGAAGGAGTGGTATTCAAATGGATAGATACACCGGCACCATTCTGAAAGACCGGTACGTGCTGGAGGATATGATCGGCAGCGGCGGCATGGCCGTCGTCTACCGGGCGACCGACCGCGTGACCGGCAACGACGTCGCGGTCAAGATCCTCAAGGACGAGTTTGTGGCGGACGAACAGTTCCGGCGTCGTTTCCTCAACGAGTCGCGCGCCATCTCCATGCTTCGCCACCGCAATATCGTGAGCGTGATCGACTTTGAGTTTGAAGGCAACCTGCAGTACATCGTGATGGAGTACATAGACGGAATCACCCTCAAGGACTTTATCCGCACGCAGAAAGCCATCCCCTACACCATTGCGATCAAGATCACGATGCAGATTTTAAGCGCCCTGCAGCACGCGCATGAGCGCGGCATCATCCACCGCGACATCAAGCCGCAGAACATCATGATTCTAAGCGACGGCACCATCAAGGTCATGGACTTTGGTATCGCGCGCATATCCAAGTTTGAAACCGTCACCATGACCGACAAGGCCATCGGCACGGTCTACTACATCAGCCCCGAGCAGGCGCGCGGCGAACATACCGACGCGAAGTCGGACATTTACTCGGTCGGCGTCATGCTCTATGAAATGCTGACGGGCGCCCTGCCCTTTGACGGTGACACACCGGTCAGCGTGGCGATTAAACAAATCCAGTCCACGCCCAAGGAGCCTCGCCAGATCAATAAGATGATCCCGGTCGGCCTGGAACAGATTGTGCGCCGCGCCATGATGAAAACGCCGGAGAAGCGCTATGAGAGCGCCATCGACATGATAAACGACCTCAAGCTCGTGCTGGCCGACCCCTCGATCGTATTCCATTTTGATCTTGTGGAGGAACTGCCGCAGGATCAGGACGTGCTGAGCCTGACCGATCCGGATAAAGCGGAGGGGAAATTCTGGACCAAGGGCAATATCATCGCCATTGCGGGCGGCGTGCTCGCGGCCCTGCTCGTCATTGGGCTCGTCATCTGGTTTTTGGCCAGCGGCGGCGAGAAAACGCCCGACCAGATCGAAGTGCCGCGCTTTATCGAACAGGTATATGACACCGTGATCGCCGACGCCGAGATCTCGCAGAACTTCACGATCACAAAACAGGAAGAGCCGAACGACGATGTTGAAGCCGGCGTAATCTTTGAACAGTCCCTTGAAGCGGGAACCATGGTCGATCCGGGCACGGAAATCGTGCTGACCGTCTCGACCGGCGCGGACACCGTGCCCATCCCGAATATTGTGGGCGCGGAATACAACGATTCGCTGATCGAGATGTTGGATCGGCTTGAAATCAAGCATGAGAAGATCGATCGCAAATCCGATACGGTCGAGGCCGGATGTATTATCGAATGCTCGCCAGAGCCGGGCGAAGAGATGTCGGTAAACGACACGCTGTTCATTTATGTCAGCTCCGGCAGGGATGTGAAGATGGTATCCGTGCCGCGCCTGATCGATATGACTGAAGGCGAAGCCGAATACGAGCTTACGCGGCTGGGCCTTAAAATGTACAGCGACACCGCCTACGACGCGACCGTCCCCAAGGGCCGGATTATATCGCAGCAGCCCTCCCCCCTCGTAGAGGTGGAGGAAGGGTATTCGGTATACGTCGTCATTTCGCTCGGACCGGAACCGACTTCTTCGTCGCAGTCGCAGTCGCAATCCCAGTCCCAGTCGCAGTCCAACAGTCAGTCCCAGTCCGAATCCCAGTCGCAGACCGAACCGGAGCCGGAACAGCCGGAACCGGAGGCATAACGCCGCATGTGCAGTGACGCCGTCGGATATATGGAACACGCCGCACGAAGCGCCGGCCGGCCGGCCGTGTTGTCGTCAGCGCCGCGCGGGAATTTACAGGAACAGCCTTCCATGTCCGCCGCAGCTGAAACGCAAGGCAGGGCGGGCGCGGAAGAAGCAGACGCAGCCTGTCAACCGCCTGCGGACAGCTTTTTCGGGCTTGTGACGCGGAGTATGGGCGGGTTCTACAACGTGCGTACGCAGGCGCGCACTTATGCCTGCAAACCGCGCGGTATCTTCCGCAAGGAAAAGACAATCCTGCTCGTCGGCGACCGGGTGCGGATCGAACCGCTGCCCGATGGTTCCGGCGTAATTACAGAGCTTATGGCGCGCAAAAACTGTTTTGCGCGCCCTCCCATATCCAACCTTGATAAACTGTTTATCGTTCTTTCCACCACAAAACCCGCGCCCGACTTTTTGTTTGCCGATAAGCTCACCGTCGTGTGCGCCTGCAGCGGGGTCGAACCCGTCATCGTTGTGAACAAAAGCGACCTGTGCGCGCCGGACAGCGTTGCCGCCCCTTATGAAAAGGCGGGATACGCCGTCGTAGCGGCCAGCGCAAAAACAGGCGCGGGCCTGGAGGAGATTCTGCGCCTCGCCCACGGCTGTATCAGCGCGTTTGCTGGATTTTCCGGAGCCGGGAAATCCAGCCTGCTTTCCCGGCTGCTTCCCGAACAGCTGGAAACGGGCGCAGTAAATGAAAAGCTGGGCCGGGGCCGGCACACAACCCGTCACACCGAGCTGTTCGCCGTCGCGCCGGATTCGTATATTGCCGATACCGCCGGGTTCTCCTCGCTCGACATACTGCGCAGCCGCACCCTGCGGAAAGAGGACCTGCAAAATGCCTTTCCGGAGTTTCGCCCCTGTCTCGGCAAGTGCCGCTGGAACGCCTGCACGCACCTGCAAAAGGAGCAGGACTGCGCGGTGCGCGAAGCCGTTCAGTCCGGTACGGTCGCCCCTTCCCGTTATGAGAGTTACTGTACGCTGTTCGAGCAGCTCAAGGCGCGGCCCGACTGGGCGTAGCCGCGCAAAGGCACGGTTCCCGGCTGAGGGCTGCCACGCACGGCACGGTACGGCCCAACTGAGCGCGGCAGCGCAAAGCATGGCCCGGCGCGGCCGGGCGCAGGGGAACACAGTCTCTCAACCTCAGCTGGGGACGCGATTACCGTACTGCACATATATGAAAGAAAAAGGCTTTTGAGCGTGCATTGCTTTAAACGTCTTATTCAGTTGGAGCATAGTTAGATTTAACGACGCAACACGTAAGCATACGGATCCATCTGAGTGAGGTAATCTGCCGCCCAGCAGCGCAGCAGGTTTTGCCGCACACAAAATGCCCCGCCGTACGGCGGGGCATTTTTGCATTGATTTGTATCAGGGCAGCTCGGCCAGCGTCTTTTTCAATGCGGCGAGCCCTTTGTCGGTTTCCGCCTTTGTAATTGTCAGCGGCGGAAGCAGGCGCAGTACTGATTTTGCCGAAAGCGCGATCAGCCCGTTCTCACGCAGCTTTGTCAGCAGGTCCGCAACTTCGACGCCAACGAGCTCTACGCCGATCATCAGGCCCATACCGCGCACATCGCCGATATGCGGGTCCATAAACCCGCGGATTTTGCCGCGGATATACTCGCCCCGGGACGCCACCGTCTCTAGCATACCCGGCTCGGACAACCGCTCCAGAACAGCAAGCGCGCCTGCGCAGGCGATGGGGTTTCCGCCGAAGGTAGAGCCGTGCGAAGACTTGCCCATCACCCCGGCCAGCTTCTTGTTGCACAAAAACGCGCCGATCGGCAGGCCGCCGCCAAGCCCCTTTGCAAGGGTGACAATATCCGGCTTCACCCCGTACTGCTGACTGGCCAGGAACGTACCGGTACGGCCCGTCCCGGTCTGCACCTCATCGCAGATGAGAAGAATATCCTTCTCCGCCGCAAGCGCCGCCGCCTTCTGGAAAAACTCCCTGTCGAGCGGCATCACGCCGCCCTCGCCCTGAACCGGCTCGAGCATAACGGCGCAGACCGTACCGTCCAGCGCCGCCTCCAGCGCGGCAATATCGTTTGCAGGCACGAAATTGAAGCCCTCGGTAAATGGGAAGAAATAGTTGTGGAACACGTCCTGACCGGTTGCGGACAGGGTTGTCAATGTCCTGCCGTGGAACGAGTTTACCAGCGTCACTATGGTGTGGCGGCCCTTTCCGTACTTGTCAAAGCTGTATTTGCGCGCAAGCTTGATCGCGCCCTCGTTGGCCTCCGCACCGGAGTTGCCGAAAAACACCTGTTCCATACCGGCGATATTGCACAGCGCCTCGGCGAGCAGGATATAGTTCGGCGAATAGTAAAGGTTGGAGACGTGTGCGAGCTGCTTTGCCTGCGCCTGTACTGCGCGTACCCATTTGCGGTCCGCATAGCCGAGGGAATTGACGCCGATGCCGCTGCCGAAGTCGATATACTCCCGCCCGTCCGCGTCAAAGAGCTTCGCGCCCTTGCCGCGCACAAACAGGACGGGGCTCCTGCCGTACGTTGGCATGACGTAGTGTTCGTCGATATTCCGCATGATTTCCAGATTCATTTCCATTGTCACACCGCCTTGTCTTACTTAGGATTCATTCCTGTTTCTGTTTGCAGTCGTTTGCTGTTCCATCTATCGTTCCATAAAACCGCCGCGCACCGCGCCGGAAGCATCCGTAGGCCGGGCCAAAGCGCAAGTTCTCTTCAACGGCGCGCAAAACGGCAAAAAGCGCAACACGCACCGGGAAAAACAGGCCACAAAATCCTGCCGCACAGGGACAGCCGCCGGCCGCCTGCGCCGCCGGGAATACAACAGCATGGATAGGGCGTATCTGCCGCCCCGCCCGTGCGGACCCTGGCGGTGAAATTACAGCACGGTCGTGCCGCCGCCGATGCCGGCCAGGTGCCGGAGCACCGCATGTTTTTCGCGCCCGTCGAGAATCGCCGTGCCGCACACGCCGCCGCGCACCGCGCCTGCGCAGCAGTCAATCTTGGGCAGCATCCCGCCCGCAATCACTCCGCTTTCAATCAGGTCTGCAATTTCCTCCACATGCAGCGCACGTATAAGGGTCGACTCGTCGTTTTTATCGCGCAGCACGCCCTTCACATCGGTGATCAGCGCCAGCCGGTCCGCGCCGAGCGCTACTGCAATAGCCGCGGCCGCAGTGTCCGCGTTGATATTGAGCGCGCCGCCGTCCTCGCCCAGCGCGACAGTGGAGACAACGGGCAGAAAACTCTGGTCCAGAAGCCCGGCCAGGGCCGACGCATCCACGCCTGTCACCTCTCCCACAAGGCCGAGGTCCCTGTCCGTACGGCGGCGCGCGCGCAGCAGGGCGCAATCCAGCCCGCTCAGGCCAAGCGCCTTGGCGCCTCTGCCGGAGAGCTGC
>USJY01000025.1 GCA_900555065.1 uncultured Eubacteriales bacterium | reverse complement strand
GCCTGCCTGGACGGGTACCACGGCGACTGCGCGGACACGTTTGCCTGCGGCGCGATTTCGCCCGCGGCACAGCGGCTGATCGATGTGACGCGCGCCTCGTTTTATGCGGGCTTTGCCTTTGCAAAAGAGGGTTTCCGCCTGGGCGACCTGGGCCATGCGGTACAGGAATACGCACAGCGGCACGGGTACGGCGTTGTGTACGAGTACACCGGCCACGGCGTGGGCAAGGCCCTGCACGAGGACCCGTCGGTGCCCAATCTCGGCACGCCCGGCCACGGTCTGCGCCTGCGCAGGGGCATGACCATTGCCGTAGAGCCCATGATCAACGAGGGCACGGCCGACATCCGCATGCTGGACGACGGCTGGACGATCGTTACGTCTGACGGAAAGCTGTCGGCCCACTACGAGAACACCATCCTCATTACGGACGGGGAACCGGAAATCCTCACCCCGCACGACGGAGGACGGGCGTGATCGGCAGGGGCCAGGTCCTGCGGGCTACCGCAGGGCGAGACAGGGATAAATACTTTATTGTCATGGACGATGAGCGGGACGGTTATGTCCTGCTTGCAGACGGAAAATCGAGACCGGTATCGCGGCCAAAGCGCAAGAACGTACGGCATGTCGCCGTCACGTCCCTGCGGGCCGACGACATCGAACGTTTGTTGGCGGACGGTTTGTCCCCGACGAACAAACAGGTAAAAAGGGCGCTTGCCCGCCTGCTACTCTCTTAGAGCTGGGAGGAATACAATGCCGAAAGAAGATTTTATCGAATTCGAGGGCGAAGTGCTGGAAGCGCTTCCCAACGCCATGTTTTCCGTGAAGCTGGACAACGGCCACCAGATTCTGGCCCATATCTCCGGGAAACTCAGGATGAACTATATCAAGATACTGCCCGGCGACAAGGTGACGGTGGAGATCTCCCCTTACGACCTGACCAGGGGCAGGATTATATGGCGGTCCAAGTAGCCCGCCGCGCGATAGGAGGAAACAAATATGAAGGTGCGTCCTTCCGTAAAGCCGATTTGTGAGAAGTGCAAGATCATCCGCCGCGGCGGCAAAGTCATGGTGATCTGCGAAAATCCCAAGCATAAGCAAAAGCAGGGCTGACGCCCCGCTGCACAAATGAATGGAGGTACAATATGGCGAGAATTTCGGGTGTCGACATACCCAATGAGAAACGCGTGGAAATCGGCCTGACCTATATCTACGGCATCGGCAGAACGCGTGCCGGCAAGATTCTGGCCGGCACGGGCATCAACCCCGACACGCGTGTCAAAGACCTGACTGAGGACGAGATCTCCAGAATCCGCGATTATATGGAAGCGAACTATAACATCGAAGGCGACCTGCGCCGCGACACCGCGCTCAACATCAAGCGTCTGGTGGAAATCGGATGCTACCGGGGGGTCCGGCATAGAAAAGGCCTGCCTGTTAGAGGTCAGCGCAGCAAAACCAACGCCCGCACCCGCAAGGGCCCCGCAAAGGCCATTGCCGGGAAGAAAAAATAAGGAGGCTTAAATATGGCGAAAGCGCAGGCAAAAAAGGCGGTTACGAGAAAACGCCGCGAGCGCAAGAATATCGAACGCGGCGCGGCGCATATCCGCAGCTCGTTTAACAATACCATCGTCACCATCACCGATGTGGATGGGAACGCTATTTCATGGGCTTCCGCAGGCGGGCTGGGCTTCAGAGGCTCCAGAAAATCCACCCCGTATGCGGCGCAGATGGCAGCGGAAACCGCGACCAAAGCGGCTATGGAACACGGACTGAAAACGGTCGAGGTCTATGTGACCGGCCCGGGCTCCGGCCGCGAGGCTGCGATCCGTGCTTTGCAGGCGGCCGGCCTTGAAGTATCCATGATCAAGGACGTAACGCCCATCCCGCACAACGGCTGCCGTCCGCCGAAGAGAAGAAGAGTTTAATTACGGAGGTGCATGAACTATGGCAAGATATACGGATGCCGTTTGCAAGCTGTGCAGGCGGGAAAAGCAAAAGCTCTTCCTGAAGGGCGACCGTTGCTTTACCGAAAAATGCGCGGTGGCGCGCAGGGATTACGCGCCCGGCCAGCACGGCCAGCGCAGACGCAAGCTGTCGGAATACGGCATGCAGCTCAGAGAGAAGCAGAAGGCCAGACGCTTTTACGGCCTGCTCGAAGGCCAGTTCGAGAAATACTATGAAATGGCCGTCAAGCAGCCGGGCATCGCGGGTGAAAACCTCCTGCGTATCCTCGAGAGCAGACTGGACAACGTGATTTACAGGCTGGGCTTTGCTATGTCGAGACCGGAGGCGCGGCAGCTCGTCCGCCACGGTCATTTCACTGTCGACGGGAAACGCGTGAACATCCCGTCCTATCTCGTCCGGGAAGGGCAGGTCATCGGAATCCGTCAGAACAGCATGAGCAGCCCCAAGCTCAAAGCCGTTCTGGAGGCCAACGCCTCAAAGCCGATCCCCAAATGGCTGGAACTTGACCGGAACACCAACGTTGCCAAGGTGGTAACCCTTGCAGCAAGAGAGGATATTGACCTGCCCATTGAAGAACACCTGATCATAGAGTACTACTCTAAATAACCCCTCAAATTAGGAAGCGCCCCCGTAAGCGGGGGTGGCCACAACCCGACTACTGAAACTGTAACAAGGGGGAAAATTCGTTGATAGATATCGAAAGGCCGCAGGTCGGCGTAGAATTCGTGTCGGATGACGAGAAGTATGGTAAGTTCACAGTGGAGCCGCTGGAAAGAGGTTACGGCATCACCCTTGGGAATTCCCTTCGGCGCATTATGCTGTCTTCCCTGCCGGGCGTTGCGGTGCAGTCGATCAAGATCGACGGCGTCTCGCATGAGTTTTCTACGATCCCCGGCGTCAAGGAGGACGTCACAGAAATTATTCTGAATATCAAAGGACTCATCGCTAAACTGTACAGCGACGGCCCCAAAGTCGTCTACATCGAGGCGACCGGCGAACAGGAAGTTACGGCGGCGGATATCAAAACCGATTCCGACGTTGAAATCCTCAACCCGGACCTGCATATCGCAAGCCTCGGCAAGGACGGCCGCCTCTTTATGAGCATTACCCTCAACAAGGGCAGGGGCTATGTGCAGGCCGACCGCAACAAGCAGTATTCGAGCGGAATTATCGGGGAGATCCCCGTCGATTCCATTTACACGCCGGTGGTGAAGGTCAACTACTCGGTGGACAATATGCGCGTCGGTCAGATCACCGACTATGACCGTCTCACGCTGGAGGTCTGGACCAACGGCACGATCACGGCCGAAGCCGCGGTGAGTCTCGGCGCAAAGATCATGAGCGACCATTTGAGCCTGTTCATCAACCTGTCCGAGGAGAACAAGGACGAGAACGACGTCTGGAAGGACAATCAGACTTCCGACAAGAGCAAGATCCTCGAAATGACCATTGAGGAGCTCGACCTCTCCGTCCGTTCCTTCAACTGCCTCAAACGGGCGGGGATCAACACGGTTGAAGACCTGGCCAACAAGACCCAGGACGATATGATTAAGGTAAGGAACCTTGGAAAGAAATCGCTTGACGAGGTAATTGCCAAGCTGGAATCCCTCGGCCTGTCTTTGAAGGAAGAGGAAGAGTAACAGCACCTGTAATGATTAAAGGAGGTATCTGGTTATGCCAGGAACGAGAAAGTTGGGCAGACCGACCGACCAGAGAATGGCAATGCTCCGGGGCATGGTGACCTATCTGTTTGAAAATGGCAGAATAGAGACTACGCTTACAAGGGCAAAGGAAGTAAGCGCTCTGGCCGATAAAATGATAACGCTCGGGAAAAAGAACACGCTCGCATCCTATCGGCATGCGCTCGCCTTCATCACGAAAGAGGATGTTGCGCACAATCTGTTCAGCGTCACGGCGCCCAAATATGCAAAGCGCGCCGGTGGATATACCCGCATTTACAAGCTCGGCCCCCGCAGGGGCGACGGCGCGGAAATGGCGCTGATCGAGTTTGTTGAGACCGATAAGGAGCTGGAGAAGCCGGCCAAGAAGGCCCCGGCGAAGAAGTCCGGTTCCACGTCCAAGCGCACCTCCGCCAGGAAGACTGCGCCCAAGGCTGCGAAAACCACCGCGCCCGAACAGGCGGAAGCGGACGCCGCTGAAGCTGTGGCCGCCGACGTCGTCGCCGCCGCGGAGGAAACGGTTGACGCCGCGCCTGCTGCTGCAGAGGAAACGGCCGCCGCGGCCGCGACTGAGGCAGAGTCCGCGGGGGAAACGGCCGCCGTTGAGCAGCCCGCAGAGGAGACTGCCACCGCGCAGCCCGCAGAGGACGAGAAGGCGTAAATTTGCTTCAAAAAATACAAAACGGAAATGGGTCGCCCATTTCCGTTTTTGTTATTTTACGGCATTTTGTATGGCAGGCGCACTGTATTCGGCTCACCGGCGCGGTATGCGCCGGTATGGAGACGGGGCGCAGAGACGCCGGGCAGGCCGCCGCGGCCCAGGAACGCGCTTTCGGCCGGCGGCTTTGGAGCGGCTGATCCCGGCGCGGGAGCCGCCGCAGAGAGCGTCTCCGGCAGGGCTGCGCCCGACGGCTGTGTAATATGCGCTGCGGCCGGAGCGGAGGCCTGGCCATGGGTATGCGTTCCATACGGCGCAGGCGTATGGCCGGCCGGACAGCCCATCCGCGCGCGTTCGGCTCGAGGCGTCCGGGTAGCCCCCTGCTTTGCGGTACAGCGGCCGCAGGCTTGGCCTTGCGCCGCGCCCGGCGCGCCCCGTGTTCGGCACAGGCGCAAGGTGCGGACGGGTTGTCCGGCAGGGGAATCCCGCCTTTTTTCAGGGCCCTGTATGGACGGCCGGTCCCGGCCGCGGTCTTTGCCTGCGTATGGCGCAAGTGTGAACGGACCGGGCGCAGCTTGACATGGACATGAGTGTTTATGCGGCGCGGCCCGCGGCGGTTGTTGTTTCAGCGCGTTCGGCGCGCGGCGTCCGGGCGTCGGCGCGGACGAAGGGACCGGACCTGTTTTTGGACGGAAACTGGACCTGGTAAGCGAAAAACTACTGATGAATATCCTCAAAAGGGTTGAAAATCCTCTGAAAAAGTAATACAATATTTTTCGTATAGGCTTGCGTATAAAAAATTCATATAAAAATTGGAGGAACGAAACAATGCTGAAAACGGACATGAGCGGAAGAACTGCGGTCGTTACCGCTGGCGCGGGTGTAGTCGGCGCCGCAATCTGCAAGGTGTTTGCCGCGAACGGCGCCAAAGTCGCCGTCTGCGACAAGGACGAGGCCGCGGCTAAAAAAGTCGCCGCGGAGATCAACGCGGCGGGCGGCCAGGCCGAAGGCTTTGCGCTCGACATCCGCAAGAGAGAGACGTTTAAGGGCGTCTGCGACGCGATCCTCGCCAAATTCGGTACCATTGACTTTCTCATCAACAACGAAAGCGAAGAAATTGCGCCTGAGGACCGCAAACCGCTGCATGAATTCGACATGGATCTGTATGACGACATCATCACCGCCAACCTTGATAACGTGTACTACTTCTCCAAAGCCGCCATGCAGGATATGGCAAAGCGCAAAAAGGGCGCTGTCGTCAACGTCATGTCCATCCGCGGCCTGATTCCCGTTGCGAACCAGACGCCGGTCGTCGCTGCCGCTGCGGCGCAGGTCGGCTTCACAAAGATGTGGGGCGTCGAGCTTAAGGAAGAGAAAATCCGCGTCAACGGCGTTGCCGCCGGCATTGTGAAAAACGAAAAGAACGCCGCCTATCTGCAGACTGAAGAGCAGATCAAGCCCAAGCTGAGCCATTTGGCCGTAGAGCGCCTCGCCACGGCGGAGGACATCGCCAACGCGGCTTTGTTCCTGGCTTCCGATGAAGCTGCGTATATTACCGGCGTGGTGCTGCCTGTGGACGGCGGCCTTTCCGCCGGTTATGTCAGGAGTTTCTAAGGAGGTTTTGAGAATGAAAATAGAATGCGACAGAGCGAACGACTCGTTCGAGCAGATTTTTGAAGGCGTATACGGCTACCACAAGCCGTACAAGCATATGACGGCGGACCTCAAAGACCGCGTCGCCCTGATTACGGGCGCTTCCGGCATGATCGGCGGCGCGACGGCAGAGCTCATGGCCGCCTCCGGCGCCAAGATCGCCATCTGGGATATTAACGACGAGGCCGGCGCCGAGCGTGTGGCCGCGATCAAAGCCAAGGGCGGCGAGGCGAAGTATTACCATGTCAACCTGGGCGACCGCGAAGCGATCAAGACGGCGTTCGAGCAGTTTATTCAGGATTTCGGCAGGATCGACATCCTGTTCGGCAACGGCGGCAGCAACTGGGGCAACCGCAAGCCGGTGACCGAGTTCGACGACGAGAAGTACGCGATCAATATCAACGTCAACCTGCACGGCGGCACCTATATGCTGGCGAAGCTGGCGATCCCGTACATGATCAAACAGGGCGGCGGCAGCATCATGTTCACATCGTCGGTATGCGGGGTGACGGGTCTGCGCAAGCAGTGCGGGTTCGTGGCGTCGAAGTTCGCCATCAGCGCGCTTACGCGTTCCATGGCGCTTGAGTACGGCAAGTACGGCATCCGTGTCAACACCCTCGCTCCCGGCAGCCTGCCAGCTCCGTGGGGCAAGCTCAATTTCCTGTGGGATACCGTTGATTTCGAGGACTACGATTCCAACTTTACGAATCCCGATTCCATGGTATTTGACATCGCTGCGCGGCGGCCGGCGTATCCGACCGATATGGCGGGGCTGATGCTCTACCTCGCGTCGGACGACGCGTCCTACACCTCCGGCCAGGTCATCTGCGTCGACGGCGGCTGGACGGCAGGCTTCAGCGGCGACTATTGATTCAACTTTTGATTAAAGGAGTGACGCAAACATGGCATCGTTTGCACAGAAGGTAGCGGCCCTGAAAACCCAGCAGGGCGAGCTGACCATTTTCTTCGTAGGCCAGGCCGGTTACATCATTAAAACCGCGTCCGGCAAGCTGATCGGGCTGGACATGTACCTGACCGACTGCTGCGCGCGTCTGGCCGGCTTCAAGCGCATTACGGCTAAGATCCTCGCGCCGGATGAGCTGGACTTCGACTATGTTATCGTCTCGCACGACCATCCCGACCACTTTGATGTGGACGCCATCCCCATCCTTATGGGCGCGGGCCATACTAAGCTGGCCACCTCCGTCTGCGGCGGCAAGCATGCGGAAGAAATGGGCATCAAAGAGAATGTCACCGTAATGGAGCGCGGCGGCACGTACAAGTTCGACGACTTCACCATCCGCGCCGTATACTGCGATCACGGCGACCTGGCCCCCTATGCGCTGGGCCTGATCCTTGAGATCGACGGCTTTAAGCTCTTCTATGCGGGCGACACCGCCTATCGTCCCGAGCAGGTAAAACAGTTCGCATCTGAGAACTTCGATGTGATGATGGCCCCCATCAACGGCGCGTTCGGCAACCTCAACGAGCGCGAGTGCGCCGAGTACTCCAAGCTCATCGGCCCGAAGCTGACTCTGCCGTGCCACTTCTGGAATTTTGTCGAGCACGGCGGCGACCCCGCCAAGTTCGTCACGGCTATGGCAGAGATCGCGCCGGATAACGCGTACACCTTTATCACCCAGGGCGAATACATTACGATTCGCAAATAAGGAAAAGAAAAACGGGCTGCGATTTACTTCGCAGCCCGTTTTTTGTAATGTTTATCACGAATTATATGGTCTGTATTCTATTTTACCGCGCCGGGCGCAGTATGCCGGGAAAAGAGTTCCGGCCCGGCGCCTTCGGCCATGCGTCTGCGGCCATGCGCTTGCAGCCGCGCGCCTTCGGCCATGCGTCTGCGGCCATGCGCTTGCAGCTATGCGTTTGCGTCCACGCGCTTGCGGCTACGCGCCTGCGGCCGCGACGGGCCGGCCCGTACGGCGGGGCATGCGCACATGGCAGCCGGGGGGAGCCGGCCGGGGTTCGGCCCGATCCGTACGGCGGCAGACAACCCCAAAAACCGGCGTGCCCAAGGATTACGGCAGGACTATGCGCGTTCGCGCACAGCGCGTAAAACCGGCGCGGATCAATCACGGAGCAAAGCAATGACGAGTGGTTCTGTAAAATAACGCTGCATGCGCATAGCGCTTTGTTTTCTGCAAATACTGAAAGAAAAGGAGGCGCAGTTATGAACGAGACGGCAGTCGTGCTGAACGCTGTGTACAAGGGCACACAGATGGGCCTGCATTCGCTGGACAACATTATGGATACGGTAGAGGACGTAAACATGCGCGCCCATCTGCGCGCGGAGCATACCCAGTACGCCGAAATCAACGAGCGCGCGGCGCAGCAACTCGCGCGGCAGGCGGCAAAGCCCGATTCAATCGGACCGATGGCGAAGATGGCGTCGGACGTTTCCACGAAGATGAACACGCTGATAGACAAGACCTCTTCACACATCGCGGAGATGATGATGCAGGGGAATATGATGGGCGTAATCGAAATTACAAAGACTATAAAGCACAATCCGGATGCGGACGCCGCGGCCTTACAGCTGGCACGGGATTTGCTGCAGACGCAGGAGAACAATATCCAGGAGCTCAAACAATTTCTATAAAATTGAAAGCTATTTTGTGTTAGACGTCCCGCCTTTTCAGGCGGGACGTTCTTTTTGCGGTAATTTTTGATTTGCATGCAAAATATTTTGATTTTTTCGCCAACTTATGGTATGATAACTAATATAATATGTTCCATTATAAAATCTCGAACCGAGAGGAGGAAAAGAGGCATTTATGCCTCGAAAGACAATGGGCATTCAAGTAAAAAAAGGCATGTACAAAGATATTGAATCCGTAATCGTCGTGACCGACAAGCTGGAGGCCACCTTCCTGCCCTCCCAGGGCGGTAAGCTTACGTCGCTCGTGCTCCGGGAGACAGGCCGCGACTATCTTGCCCAGCGCAAGGAAGAAAAATACCGCAAGCTGGGCCTGGACACCTCTTACACAGAGGCGGAATGCGCCGCATACGACGACATGTTCCCCACCATCGACCCATGGGCCTATCCTGACGGACCGCTGAAGGGCCTGGAGTATCTGGACCACGGCGAGGTTGCACGCGTTCCGCATGAATTTACCGAACGCGACGGCGCCGTCTGTACATACATGAAATCGGGCATACTGCCCTATACCTTTGAAAAGCGCATTACCGACAACGCGCGCGGCGGGCTGCGCATTGAATTTACCGCGACCAATACCGGAGAGCATGACTTCGACTTCATCTGGGCCGCGCATTTCATGGCGGCTGCGGAAGAGGGCGGGTATGTGCTCAGCCCCTATCCCGACGGCGCGAAGGCGGAGATCGCCTTTTCCACCAATGCGGAGAAATATGGCGAGCGCGGCGACGTCTGCACGCTTCCCTATGGCGTCGACGGCAAGACGCGTCTTGACATGAGCAAAGCCTATGGCGCGGGCGCGGGCGACGCGTGGAAGTTCTACTATTCCGAAGCTGTGCCCGAGGGCTGGCTCGGCTACCAGTATCCCTCCGACGGGACGCGGCTGATGTTCACATTCCCCAAAGACAAGGTGCCCTACGCCGGGCTTTGGATGAATGACGGAAGCGGCGGGCTCGGTATGTTCCATAACGCGGCGCTGGAAGTCTGCACCGGCTCGTTTGACCGGCCAGATACGGCGCGCGAACGGGGCCAGTTCTCCGTTTTGAAAACAGGTGAACCCTATACATGGTATTTGGAAATAGATATTACGAAAGGTTGAGTGCACAATGGGAAAAGTCACAGTCATGGGCAGCTTCATTTACGACGTAACGGCGTACGTTCCCCGCTATCCGGTGGACGGAGAAACCGTGCTCGGGTATGAGATTAAGACCGGCCCGGGCGGCAAAGGCGCCAACCAGGCCACTGCGGCGGCCAAGTGCGGCGCGGACACGACTATGATCGTCAAGACGGGTAAGGACGACTTTGCCAACGCGCTGCATGAGAACTTCCGCAAGGTCGGCATTTCGGAAAAGTACGTATATGAGTCGGAAACCGAAGGCACGGGCGCGGCGGTGATTCTCGTTCACCGCGAACGCGGCGAGAACCGGATCGCCATCGGCCTGGGCGCGAACGGCACCATGTCGGTGGAAGAGGTCGCGCGCGCAGAAGAGGAGATCGCCAAGTCCGATATCCTGCTTACCCAGTTTGAGACCAACGCGGCTGCGATTCAGGAGTTTGTGCGCCTGGGCCGCAAATACAACAAGACGATTATGATGAATCCGGCCCCCTTCTGCGAGATGCCGGAGAACATTTTCGAGGGCGTGGATTACCTGACGCCCAACGAGACCGAGGCCGCTTATTTCTCCGGCCTGGACAAGGTCGAGACAACAGACGATGCGCGCAAGGCCGCGCAGATCCTCATGGGCCGCGGCGCCAAGAGCGTGCTGATCACCCTTGGCGGCAAGGGCGCGTTCTACTA
>USJY01000024.1 GCA_900555065.1 uncultured Eubacteriales bacterium | reverse complement strand
CGCGGGCGTTGGGCGCGGGCGCAGGCGCGGGCGCGGGCGCGGGGCGCGGGCGTGAGACGCAGCGGCTCTGCGCGGCGCAAAAAAAGCGCGGGACGCACCCAAAAGGGCACGCCCCGCGCTTCTATCCGCCATTGCGGAATGGATGGACCGCCGCGGCTATATGGCTTCTTTCTCGCTGATCTCCGCACCGTACATTTCACGCATTTTATATTTGAGTATCTTGCCCGCCGCGTTCATGGGGAACGCGTCCACAAACCGGACGTATTTCGGCGTTTTATAACGCGCAATCCGCTCCAGTGCAAACTGGCGGATTTCCTCCTCAGTGACTTCGACCCCTTCTTTGGGGATGATGACGGCCATGACTTCTTCGCCGTATTTCCGGCTGGGCACGCCGATCACCTGCACGTCCTTGACCTTGGGGTTGGTATAGAGAAAATCTTCGATTTCCTTGGGGTATATGTTCTCGCCGCCGCGGATAATCATATCCTTGATCCGGCCTGTGATGCGGAAGTAGCCGTTTTCATCCACGCTCGCAACGTCGCCTGAATGGAGCCAGCCGTCCTTGTCGATGGCAAGGGCCGTCGCCTCAGGCATTTTGTAATAGCCTTTCATGACGCTGTAGCCGCGCGTGCAGTATTCGCCCTCCACACCCGGACCGACGGGTTCGCCCGTCTCAATATCGACAATCTTGACCTCGACGTGCGGGTGTACCCTGCCGACGGTGGCCACGCGCAGCTCAAGCGGGTCGTCCGTCGTGGTCTGGGCGCTCACGGGGGACGATTCCGTCATGCCGTAGGCAATGGTGATTTCGGGCATATGCATCTGGTCCACGACCTGGCGCATCACCTTAATCGGGCAGGGAGAACCCGCCATGATCCCCGTGCGCAGAGAGGTAAAATCATATTTGGAAAAGTCGGGGTGCTCCAGCATCGCGATAAACATGGTCGGCACGCCGTGCACGGCGGTACAGCGTTCGGTGTGTATGGCTTCCATGACCTTTTTCGCGTCAAACACATCAATGGGTACCATGGCGGTGCTGTGCGTGATAGAGGCGAGCGTGGCCAGCACCAGGCCGAAGCAGTGGAAAAAGGGGACGGGAATACAGAGTTTGTCGTTCTCCGTAAACTTCATGCAGTCGCCTATATTCTTGCCGTTGTTAATGATGTTATAATGGGTGAGCATGACACCTTTGGGAAAGCCCGTCGTGCCCGAAGTGTACTGCATATTCACCACGTCGTCGTAGTGCTGGTCGCGCTTTGCCGCCTCGAGGACCTCGTCCGGGACGCTCCGGCCCAGCTCTTTGAGCGACCAGAACGGCGTGGTGCCGGGCATGCCCTCTTCACCGGTATAAAAAATATGGCGCAGATACGGCAGCTCTTCCCGGTTCAGCGGTTCTGACGGATTGTGCGCGGCGAGACCGGGCAGCAGTTCGTTTACAATATCGGCGTAGCGCGTGCCCTTATACGACTGCGCCATGACAAGGGCGGCCGAATCCGACTGCCTGAGCAGGTATTCCAGCTCGAACACCTTGTAGTTTGTATTGACCGTGACGAGCACACCGCCGATTTTCGCCGTCGCAAACAGGGTGAGAACCCATTCCGGGATGTTCGGCGCCCAGATCGCGATATGGTCGCCTTTTTTTAGGCCCATGGCCAGAAATCCCTTGGCGATCTCATCCGTCTCCGCGTCAAATTCACGATAGGTGCGTGTGTAGTCGCGATCGGTGTAGCGGTAGGCCAACCGGTCGCCGTGCAGCCGCACCCGCTCCTGCAGCAGTTCGGTCAAGGTCATTTTGAGTAATTCGTCCATATCCAATCGCTCCTTCTCCCCGCCGGGGGATTTACTGTAGTTCTCCAAATACGAAAAAATCCCTGTGCTCATTTGCACAGGGACGAAAGATACACTTCCGCGGTACCACCCGGATTGGCTGCAGAAAAGGCGCAGCCCGCTCTACGCGTCATAAGAAACGCCGCCCGTATAACGGCGGGCCGCCCGAAAGCCGCTCAAAAGCGAGTTCGAAACGCCAGTGTCCGCGGGAGGCTTTCAGCCGGCGGCGCTCCCTCTCTATGGCGGAAATAGCGAATCTACTACTCTTTGTCATCGCGCTTTAATATTTGGATTATATTTTATTATATTCGATTTTACGTGTTTGTCAAGAGTGTTTTTCGTAAATTTTTTGCAGGGGTATGTGGACGTCGCCGGCACGCCGCGGAGCCGGAGCAGCGCGCGGCGGATCAGACGGGCAATGGGCGGCGGGGTAAGATCCGAAGCGCGGGCGCGGGCGCAAGTGCAGGCGCGGATGCAGGGCGCGGGGCGCGGGCGCAAGTGCAGGCGCGGATGCAGGCGCGGGCGCGAGTGCAGAGTACGACGCGCGGCGGGAGGCGGCAAAGGCATGACGGGACGCGTAAAACGCGGGCGCCGGACGCAGAAACGTGCGGACTGAAGCGCGGCGCGTAACGCCATGCGCGGCGGAAGCGAGGCAGGCGGGAAAGACGGAAACACCGCTGCACGCTCCATGATAAAAAGCGCGGCGTGAACGGATAACCGCACACGCCGCGCCTGCGGCCGGCTGTATGCCGACGCGCTATTTCCGATAGGGACGAATCGAGAGGGCGCGCATCGCATTGAGAATGGCGATAACCGATACGCCCACATCCGCAAAGACAGCCTCCCACAGGTTGGCAACGCCAAACGCGCCCATCAGCAGCATAATACCCTTGACCGCTAGCGCGAACACCACGTTCTGGCGCGCAATGCGCAGGGTGCGGCGCGCGATGCGGACTGCAAGCGCGATTTTGGAGGGCTTGTCGTCCATCAGCACAACGTCGGCCGCTTCGATGGCCGCATCTGAGCCCATTGCGCCCATCGCGATGCCGATATCCGCACGGGAGAGAACGGGCGCGTCGTTGATACCGTCGCCGACAAAGGCGAGCACGCCGCCGGCCGGTTCCTCCTGCAAAAGCTGTTCCACTTTCTCAACCTTGTCCGCGGGCAGCAGTTCGGCATAGACGCCGTCCAGGCCCAGCTCGGCCGCGACATGTTCGCCGACTGCGCGGCGGTCGCCTGTCAGCATAAGCGTTTTTGTCACGCCGGCCGCCTTCAGGCCTGCGACCGCCTCTTTCGCATCCTCCTTCATCTCGTCGGAGATGACGATATGTCCTTCGTACACGCCGTCGACGGCGACATGGACGATGGTGCCGGGCAGATGGCAGTCGCGATAACTCGCACCGACGCGGGCCATGAGCTTGCCGTTGCCCGCGTAAATGCGCCGGCCGTCGACCGTGGCGGCGACGCCGTGCCCGGCAATTTCCTCCACTTCCGAGACGCGGGCCGGGTCGGGCTGCCTGCCATAGGCTGCCAGCAGGGACTGGGAAATGGGGTGTTTGGAGTAGCTTTCGGCCAGCGCCGCGTACTCCAGCAGCTGCTGTTCGGAAATAGAGCCGGGGTGCAGGGCGGTGACGCGGAACGTGCCCTTGGTGAGCGTGCCGGTCTTGTCAAACACGACCGTTTTCGTCCGGGCGAGCGACTCGAGATAGGCCGCGCCTTTGACGAGTATGCCGCAGCGCGAAGCGCCGCCGATGCCGCCGAAAAAACTGAGCGGAACCGAGATGACGAGCGCGCAGGGACAGGAGATGACGAGGAAGATAAGCGCGCGCCGGACCCATTCGGACCACGCGCCTGTGAACAAGGGCGGCACGACGGCGAGCAGGACGGCGGCTACGACGACGGCCGGCGTATAATAGCGCGCGAATTTTGTGATGAAGTTTTCCGAGCGCGCCTTTTTCTCGCTCGCATTTTCCACAAGCTCCAGTATTTTGGAGACTGTCGACTGACCGAACTCCTTTGCAACCCGGATGCGCAGCAGACCGCTCAGGTTAATGCAGCCGCTGACGACCTCGCTGCCCGCCGCGACCTCGCGCGGCAGGGATTCGCCCGTAAGAGCCGAAGTGTCGAGCGCCGACGCGCCCGCAAGGACCGTGCCGTCGAGCGGGACGCGTTCGCCGGGCTTGACGACGATTACATCCCCGACCTGGACGGTTTCGGGATCGACTTGCACAACTTCGCCGCCGCGTTCCAGGTTGGCAATATCCGGACGGATATCCATCAGCGCCGCAATGGAACGACGCGAGCGGCCTACGGCATAGGCCTGGAACAGCTCGCCCACCTGATAGAAGAGCATGACGGCAACGGCCTCCGGGTACTGGTCAATGCAAAACGCGCCGATTGTTGCGATACACATTAAAAAGTTCTCGTCGAACACCTGACCGTGTCCGATATTGCGCGCAGCCTTCAGCAGCACATCGTACCCGATAATCAGATAGGGGACCAAAAACAGCGCGAGCTTTGCATAAAACGCGTACGCCGCGGGGACATATTCCTGGACCGGCAGCAGCACGGCAAGGACAAAGAAGGCTGCGCCGACCAGGATCCGCACAAGCGTACGAAGCTGCCGTTTCGACATATCCGCCGCCTCCCCTTTCTACGCCTGAATCACAAGGTCAGGCTCCACCTTTTTACAGGCTTTCACGACCTGCTTGAACACTTCGTCAAAACGCGTGTCGTCGGCCTCCAGCACCAGTTTCTGCGCCATGAAGCTAACCGCGGCGCTCTGCACGCCGTCCAGACGGCGGATTGCGTTTTCCATACGGGCCGCGCAGTTGGCGCAGTCGAGATTTTCCAGCTTATACGTCTTTTTCATAGATGCTTTCCTCCTGTGATAGAATATTCTCATGTGTATTGCCCGCGCGCTTTTCCCAACCTCTGCGCACGGGCGCTGGCCGGCTTTTTCCATATCCCCGGCGCGGGCGATAAAGGCGGGACAGCCCGCGGTCTTCATTCGCCCACGTGGTCCATCCCCTGGTCTATGATGGCGTGCACATGCGAGTCGGCAAGGGAGTAAAGCACGCTCTTGCCTTCGCGCCGAAATTTGACCAGCTGCGCCTGCTTGAGCACCCGGAGCTGATGGGATATGGCGGACTGCGTCATGTGCAGAAGCTCCGCAATGTCGCACACGCACATCTCGGACTGGCGCAGCGCATACAGAATTTTAATGCGCGTACTGTCCCCAAAAACCTTGAACAGCTCCGCCAGGTCGTACAGCAATTCCTCGTCCGGCATATCGTTTTCCAGCTTTTCCACAGCGTCTTTGTGGTCGTGCGTAACCTCACAGGTCGCGACCGTCTCTTTCTCCGCCCTCACATCTGTTCGCCTCCTCATATGAACATGTGCTCATGTGTCTATTTTTATTATATGCACAGTGATTCACTTTGTCAATCCCCAATATTCATTTTTTGAATCTTTTTTGTCGCGCCGGAAAATATATGCGGAATGCGATTTAAACGAGCAAAGACCGGGTGCGGCGTGTTAAGGATGGGTGCGGCGCGCTAAGACCGAGCGCGGCGCGCTGAGGCCGGGGGCAGGGCGCACAGGCCGGGTGCGGCGCGCTAAGACCGAGCGCGGTGCGCTAAGGCCGGGGGCAGTGCGCACAGGCCGGGTGCGGGGCGCACAGGCCGGGTGCGGCGCACTAAGGATGGGTGCGGCGCGCTAAGACCGGGTGCGGCGTGTAAAGGGTGGGTGCGGCGCGCTAAGACCGGGTGCGGCGCGCTAAGACCGGGTGCGGCGAGCTTAAAACGGAACGCGGGATCGGCATTTATGGCGGGCCGGGAGGCGTTCGTTTCGCCGAAAAATCGGGGCGGGGGTCGGTAGCGCCGGGCCGGAGACGAGTTTTGGCAGACGGCGGTCGGCGTGCGACCCCGTTCGCGGCGCTGGCACGGGCGCATGGCCGTACCGCAGGTCTGGGCTGGGCGCGGCTCAACCACATTGAACCATAAGTAAAAGGCGGGGAAACTCGTTCCCCGCCTTTTTGCCGACCGCACCCGCGGCGCGCAGGCTACTTGTATTTGCCTGCGCGCGGATAGGGCGTCGGACAGTCCGTCAGCTCCAGCAGATAATCTATGCTCGTTTCATAAAACTGCGCAAGTTTGATCAGAACATCCAGAGGATACTTGATCGCGCCGATCTCATATTGCGAATAGGTGTTTTGTCTTACGTTCAGTACTTTTGCGATGTCAGCCTGCGTCAGGCCTCTGTCCTGACGCAGATTCCGTATTCGTTGATAGAGCAGAACTTCGTACTTCATAGTAATCACCTCTTCTAGAATAGATGATCTGACATAAAGATGTGGCGATTTATCTTTAATTCAGATAAAAATATTTTGAGGAGATTACTCAGAATTATTCGGAACTTTATAAATTGACAACAAGCAATACCGCCGAATGCGGACCGCACCCGGGCCGCAAGGCCGCCGCAAAAGGCAGACCAAAAGAAAAAAACGGGCAGACTGCGAAGCAGCCTGCCTCCTTAACCTTGAAAAAACACGGTCTCCCGCCATCCGCGCATGCCTGCGCGCAAACGGGCCGGCACGTAAAGAATCCACGCCGACGGCAAGCGCACAGACCCTTGCGGGCAACTGTCCCGCCGTGCAAGCGAGCAAGAACCGGCGGCGGTAGACAGAGGAGCGCACGACTTATGCGGCGGCACCGGACAGTTCCGCCGCCGCCCCGGCGTTTTCGCCGGCATACGGAAACGGATCCGATTCCGCGACGCGCGGCGCGCCGCACCATCGGCAGATTCAGACCGGACGCGCGTTCAGGGTCCGCTGTTTTTCTTCACTGTATTCTATTCTGCGTTTCAGGTCGGACAGCTTTTGAGGGTAGACATAGGTATAGTCCAGCACCATCCGGTAAATATCGTCCAAAAGCTGCGCGTCCCATATATCCAGCCGAATGCCGGAAGCATGGGAGCCGAGGTTGCCGACCTTGCGTATAATGTCCGCCATCTTGGGAAGAAGCTGGCCGGGGAACACGCCCCTGTCCGCCAGGTTTTCCAGCTTGCTGTATAAACTGCCGCCCACGGCGGCTTTGTCCGCACACAGCAATTCAAGCGACAGCCTGATCTGATTCGCAAAGGCGTTCGGCGCCTTGTCGCGGATCGGGCTTATTTCTCTGTACACCTCGCGTATGCCCTGCGGAATCGCTTCATCCAGCTCGCCGAACGATGGGTACAGCAGCGGCAAGAGCTGCGCCGGTTTATCCTTATCCCATATAAAATCCCCGTACAGGGAGACGCAGTTGCAGGTAGTACATTTTAAAAGGGCGAACCTGAAGGGCTCATAGTATTTTTCCCCGCCCATTTCTTCAAACAGCCGGCGGCCTACGCTCTCATGCAGGACTTCGTGCACCGTACTGTTAAAACAATATCCGCACGTTTTTACAATCTTTTCTTTGTTTATTTTTTCGTGTTCCTTCTGCACAGTACGCTCCAGCGCCTTCCATTTAATACTTACGGCATTTTTCAGCAAGAACGCCGCATAAAAACTTGTAAGACAGCGATAACTGCGGTTGATGGAAACAAGTCCATTTTGATTGCCCGTTGTTGAAAACTTATCCATCGTTCTGCATCTTCAAATTTGTCGTCTCATGATCGCCGACAAATAATCTCTTAATCTTACAATCTCATCTCGATAAAGTGTTATCGTAAGATAATTATCCGTAAGACCTTCATGCCAAAAGAATATCTTCCATTCAAGATATATATCTTGAATTACGTATCCTGACTGAGCAAATCTATATTCAGGATCGTCTCTTAAATCTCTCTGTGGGTATAACTTAAAAACAAAATCCGGCTCAATACAGGCGATCTCTTTTGCTGCTGAAAGTTTATTCTCCAATAGTTCGGTAAAAGCTTCTTCCATTACTTCTACTTCGCTGGATAATAATACCTCATCGTTTTCTTTATGATAATTCAGCCAATCCCCTGATGAAAACATGAAATCACAGTTACACCAATTTCTGTACCAGTTATCTCTATTTGTTGGTTTGTAACCATTTATCTGTAAATTAACGCTTATTCCGCTAGCATCGATTTCAAACCACATATCGTTATACCTTTCATGAATTTTCGATTATTCCTTATAAAATATCCAATCTTCGATACTCCGATAACACGCCTTTTGAGGACTGCAATTTCAAGGTTATACGGTTCAAATTACCTGTTCTTCTTCTCCAGCATTACCACACACTCCACATGCGCCGTCCGCGCGAACATGTCCACCGGCTGCACGCCGGCCAGCGCATAGCCGTCCCCGCACAGCGCGCGGCAGTCGCGCGCCAGGGTCGCCGGGTCGCAGGAGATATAGAGAATCTGCGGCGGCGCTGTGCGCAGCAGGGCGGCCCGCAACGGGCCGTCAAGCCCGGCGCGGGGCGGATCGACGCAGACGAGGCGGGGACGGACGCCCGCGTCTGTCCAGTCCCGCAGGGCGGCGGCCGCGTCCCCACATTTCCAGGAAACGTTCCTAATATTATTTAATCCTGCGTTTATACGCGCGTTTTCTATGGCATGCGGATTGATTTCCGCGCCGTAGACGCGACCGCACAGGCGCGCAAGAAACAGCGCAATCGACCCGATCCCGCAGCACAGGTCGAAAACCGCGTCGCCTGCATACGTACGGTTCTGCCGGACGGACAGGCCGGCCATTGCGGCCGCAGTTTCATACAGGCGCTCGGCCTGCCTGCGGTTGACCTGATAGAAAGACAGCGGCGAGATCCGCAGCCGGTTTTGGCAGAGCATATCCTCAATTTCGCGGCGTGGAGTAAAAAAGCGGGGCGGGCCGTCCGGTTCCGGCACGGCGCAGACGCATACGGTTTCGGGCGCGGCGGCCTGCAGGGCCCGCGCAAGGCCGGCCAGAGAAGCCTGCGCGCCCGGCGCACAGTACAAAGCGGCTGAAACTTCGCCCGTCGTTTCGGCCAGGCGCAGCGAAATCCGGCGCAGCACGCCGCGCTCCCCAGCGCGCAGGCCGTGTGCCTGCGCATAGGAGCAGGCCGCGTCCGCCAAAACACGAAATACGGGCGGGTACAGCGCGCACCCGGCAGGGTGCGGTACGAGCCGGCGGCTGCCGCCCGCGTAGAAGCCGGTTGTCACGCGCCCGCCCAATACGCCGAAAGGCAGCGTCGCCTTGTTGCGGACCATACTGTCCGCACCCAGAACGGGCGGCACTTCAACCGCAAGCCCGCCGATCCGCCGCAGTGCGTCCGCGACGCGGGCGCGCTTGACCCGCAGTTCCTCCGCATAAGTCATATGCCGGAACCCGCAGCCGCCGCATTCGCCGTACACGGGGCAATCGGGTTCAATGCGGGCGGGCGACGACGCAAGCAGCTCTGTAACGCGGGCGACGGCGTACCGCCCGCCTTTTTGCAATAGCTCTGCCCGCACGCGTTCGCCTTCAAGCGCATACGGTACAAACACGGCAAGGCCATCCAGCCGGGCAACGCCCCTGCCGTCGTGCGTTGTGCCCACGATCTCCAGCTCCACTGTATTTTGCTGCGGCATGGGTTGCTCCTCCTTTTTGGAATCGTTTATGAAAACTGCCTAGGCGTGCGCCAGATCGGGAAAACTGAGAATCGATCCCATGTCCTCCAGCAACGGGTTGCCGCGCAGGAAAAACGACGTGTCTTCTTGTTTGTGGGCATATGCGGTAAGACCGGTCTGGTCCTGCGGTGTAAATGCGAATACGGCCCGGTTCACCGCCGCGCCGAAACAGCGAACAACGCGCTCCATAGCGACAGGCTCCGGTGAAAACACGTCGTACAGCGTCAGGCAGCCGCGGTCGAGGCCGGCGATTGCGTAAACGTCCAGCGGACGCAGGTAATAGACGTTCTCCCGCATAAATCCGGTCAGGTAAAACATGAGCAGGCCGTCTGCGTCCAGCTGAAACACGCCGCAGCTTTCCCGTCTGTTCTTCTCTTTCAGAAAGCGGGACCAGTCTTTGGGCGTATTCATGGGGACTGATTCGGCGCGGCATGCGCCGTCCTGACGCACTTCCGTAAAAAATCGGCGTTCCTGCGCGGGTTGAAAGCCGAATTTGGGATAGAAGCCGAGCACAGTGTCGTTCGCAAAGAGGAAAAATCCGTCGCACCCGGCAAAATCGCGTAAAACAGTTTCCATCAACATGCGGCTGAGGCCCCTGCCGCGGCAGGCATTTGCGGTCATGACGGTGCCAAGCTGAATATAGCGCCGACGCCGGCCGTACAACAGGCCGCAGATCTCGTTGACCGACACGTTGGCGACGACGGCGCCGTCTTCCACGACAGAACAGGGGTTGTACGCATCTCCCCAGTACCCGCTCCGGTAAAACGGCTCAAAGTCCAGGCCGAACGTCTCGCGCGCAAGCGCGTTGAACGAGTGCCGGAGCACGGGATCGTTCCGGTAGCTGTGCACAATTTCCATGGGACGACTCCTTTTAACATAGAACCGGGCGGGCCCGGCGCGGAAAGAGGGGACCGGACGGGGCGCGGAATGGGGGCGGACGGGGCGCAGGCGGTGCCGCGCCGGGACGCGGGGCCCGGAATCAATCGGATGCGGGCCGGACGCTTCGGATCGCCCGTCTCGCGGCGGCGCAAAGGGGCGGGCGCAGGCGGTGCGTCGCGCCGGGA
>USJY01000023.1 GCA_900555065.1 uncultured Eubacteriales bacterium | reverse complement strand
AGGCGGTACAGAGGCAGGATACGGCCCTTCCGCGCCTCGGATGCGGGCTCAAAATAGGGGTTGACAATCTCCTTTTTGAGCAGGTTCCCTTCGATCCTGCCGTAGAACAGGTAGAGAACGCCCGGCTTCAGCGACTGCGCGGCCCAGCGTTGGTTGAAAAACACGAGCTCCAGCACGCCGCCGTCGCCGGCCAGCCTTCCCTTGAACACTTCCATGCCGGGGCGTATACGGGCGGCGCGTACCGGGCCGTCCAGCGTCGCGAAAAAAGCGGCGGTTTCACCTGTGCGCAGGTCGCCCGCGGCGCGGATATCCGTCATGTCCTGATAGCCGCGCGGGAAAAAACCGACAAGGTCGCGCAGCGTCCGTACGTCGAGTTTTTCAAAGAGCGCGGCCCGCTGCGGGCCGACGCCTTTGAGGTATTGTATGCTCATGTCCAGTGTTTCGGCCATGTCTACCCCTTGCGCCATTTAACGCCGTCCGGCGTGTCTTCCAGGAGAATACCCTCGGCCCTGAGTTCGTCGCGGATCCGGTCGGCAGTCGCAAAATCCCTGGCTTTGCGCGCCTGCTGCCGCGCCTCGATGCGCGCTTCAATGTCCGCGTCGAGCGGCTGCTGCGGCTGCGCGGTCTCCTGCGCGGCGCGGTCCAGGCCGAGCGCGAGCACGCCGTCCATATCGAGAAGCGCCCGGTAGACCGCGTCCGATTTTGCGTCGAGCTTGGCGAGCGTCCAAGCCACGCCGAGCGCCTTGGGTATGTTCAGGTCGTCATAGACCGCTTCGTCAAATTCGCTGAGGTAACCGTCGATCACCGCCGGATCCACACTGGCCGCGCCGCCCTTGTGCTTTGCGGCGAGCGCGCGCAGGTTTTTCAGGGAGGCTGCCGCGCCGTCCATGGCTTCAAAGGTAAAATTGAGCTTGGAACGGTAATGGGCGTTGAGGCAGAAATAGCGGAAGGCGAGCGGTTCATATCCCTTTTCCATAAGCTGCTCGAGCGTATAGGTATTGCCAAGGCTCTTGGACATCTTGCCGCCGTTTACGAGCATGAATTCTCCGTGCATCCAGTAGTGGGCGGCGGGCTGGCCCAGCAGGCCTTCCGACTGCGCGATCTCATTTTCATGGTGGATGGGGATATGGTCCACGCCGCCGGTGTGGATGTCGAACTGGCGGCCCAGGTACTTGAGGCCCATGGCCGAGCACTCGATATGCCAGCCGGGATAGCCCATGCCCCAGGGCGAGGGCCACTGCATAATGTGTTCTTTTGGCGCTTTTTTCCACAGCGCGAAGTCCGCGGGATGACGCTTTTCGTCGTTGACCTCAACCCGTGCGCCGGCCTGCTGCTCTTCAAGGTTGAGCCGGGAGAGCTTGCCGTATCCTTCAAATTTCTGGATGTCAAAATAAATGCCGTCTGAAGTCTCGTAGGCATACCCCTTTTCCATCAGCCCGACGACGAAGTCTATCATCTCCTGAATGTGATCGGTCGCCCGGGGGATGATCTCGGGGTGGGTGATCGAGAGCAGGTCAATATCGCGCATAAAAACTTCGGTGTAGTGCGCCGCAATCTCCTGGGGCGTACGCTTTTGTTCACGCGCGCTCTTTTCCATTTTATCCTCGCCGTCGTCGCCGTCGCTTACGAGGTGGCCCACGTCCGTGATGTTCATTACGTGGGTGAGGGAATATCCCGCCCGCATCAGAGTGCGGCGGAGCAGATCCATAAACACATAGGTGCGCAGATTGCCGATGTGCGCATACTGATATACGGTCGGGCCGCAGGAATAGATCTTCGCCTTTTTGGGTTCGATGGGTATAAACTCCTGTTTTTCGCGTGTGAGCGTGTTGTAAAATTTCATTTTTCTGCCTCCTCGTCTTTTTCCAGTCTGTCTATTCGCATTTCCAGTCTGCAAATCTGCAGCGCGACCGGGTCGGGCATGTGTACCTGGTCGAGATTCTGTTCGACGCGCTGTCCCTCCCGACGCACGATTCTCGCCGGGACGCCGACGGCGGTGGAGTTGGGCGGTATTTCCTCAAGCACAACGGCGTTGGCTGCGATTTTGGAATTGTCGCCGACGCGGAACGGACCCAGAATCTTCGCGCCCGCGCCGACCATGACGTTATCGCCTAGGGTCGGGTGCCGCTTACCGCGGTCCTTGCCGGTGCCGCCCAGGGTTACGCCCTGGTAGATGACGCAGTTGTCGCCAACCTCCGCCGTCTCGCCGATGACGACGCCCATGCCATGGTCGATGAACACGCCGCGTCCGATTTTTGCCGCCGGATGGATTTCAATGCCCGTGCGGCGTCTGGCATGCTGAGATACCCACCGCGCGAGGAAAAAGCGTTTGTGCCGGTACAGAAAGTTGCTCAGGCGATGGTAGAGAATGGCATGGAATCCGGAATAGAGAAAGAACACCTCGGCGCTGGAGCGCGCGGCGGGGTCGTGTTCCTTGATCGCTTTAATATCTGCCCGAATCCTGTCGAACATAGGTAGCCTCCTTTGGGGGTTTGTTTGGCGCTTCTCTGCGCTTATGTTTTACGCAAATAAAAAACCGCAGCGCCGCACACGGGCGCTACGGAGGCGGCGAGAACCGCGGTTCCACTCCTGTTTTTTACTCTCATGGCGAAGATACCGGTTCGCCGCGCCGTCCGTTCAATCCGGCAAAGCCCAATGGGCGGCGGCCGCACTGCAATCCGGCGTTTTCACAGGGCGCTTTCAGCCGATGGCGCCCGTTCTCTGTTGAACACCGTGTGGGGACTGCGTTTTGCCGCGCTTTTTTAGCGTTTGATTTATGATATGCGCTTTCTTGCTTTCATGTACCCGCAGATATACAGCGCGCCCGATATAAGCGTCATGACGACGGCAAGGCTGATGAGCGCCTGCGCGATCCAGAGATACTCTGTCCTGATAAACAGGAAATATGAGATCAGGGCCGCGACCTGCAGAGTCGTCTTGAGCTTGCCGCTCCAGCCCGCCGCAATGACGGTGCCCGCGCTCGCGGCGTACATGCGCAGCGAGCTGACCACAAATTCGCGCAGCAGCGTCGCCGCGATGGCGATAAACATGAACAGCTTGCCCTCGTCCGCATCGATCTGCAGAAAACCCAGCATTGCGAATACGGTGAGCAGCTTATCCGCGATCGGGTCTATAAACTTGCCGAAATCGGTCACCAGCTCGTACTTGCGGGCGATATATCCGTCGATCAGGTCGGTAATACTCGCCAGCACGAACAACAGCCCCGGTACGAGCAGAAACAACAGCTTGCTTTCCGGCGGAACCGTCAGCATCGTGACCAGCACCGCGCAGGCTGCGAAAATCCGTATAATGGAAAGGGTATTGGGCACATGCTTCATTCTATCATTTCTCCAGTAAGGTCGTATTCCTGCGCGCCGATGACGCGGACCGGCACGAACTCGCCAGCGCGCAAGTCCCGGCCGGCTGTAAAGCTGATCTGTCCGTCTACCTCCGGCGCGTCCATATAGGTGCGTCCGGTATAGGTTCCGTTCACCGCGCCGCGGCCTTCCACAAGCACAGTGAGCGTCCGCCCCCGCTTTTCATCGAGCAGTTCAGCCGAAATGCCCGACTGGATGTCGAGCAGAATCTGTCTGCGCCGCTGTTTGACGTCCTCGTCGATCTGTCCGTCCATGGCGGCGGCCGGGGTATCCTCCTCTGCGGAGTAGGTGAAAACGCCCAGCCGTTCAAAGCGCGCCGCTTTGACAAATCGGCACAGCGTCTCAAACTGCTGTTCACTCTCTCCGGGAAATCCGGTGATCAGAGTGGTGCGCAGCGCGGCGTCCGGCATAACGGCGCGGATGTGCGCAATGCGTGCCAGCAGGCTCTGCGGGTCGCCGGACCGGTTCATGGCGCGCAGAATGTCTGCATCGGCATGCTGGATTGGAATGTCCAAGTATTTCACTATTTTATCATTATATTGCATGAATTGCAAGAGGCTTTCGTCAATCTTGTCGGGATAACAGTACAGCAGCCGGATCCAGCGCAGCTTTTCAATCCCGCACAGCCCCGCAAGAAGTGCGGGAAGCGACCGCTCTCCGTACAGGTCCTCGCCGTAGCGCGTGGTGTCCTGCGCCACGACGCACAGTTCGCGAACGCCGCCGTCGGCGAGCGTCCGCGCCTGCTCGACCAGCGGTTCTATGGGCGTGGAGCGGAACGGGCCGCGGATAAGGGGAATTGCGCAGTAGGAACAGCGGTTATCGCAACCCTCGGCAATTTTCAGGTATGCGGTGTAGGGAGGGGTGGAAAGTATGCGGCTGCCAAACAGCGGCGCGTCGCGCTCCCCGTCGAACTGCGCGTACGTTTCGCCGCGCAGTACGGCTTCAACCGCGTCCGCAATATGTATTTCGCTCGTCGTGCCCAAAAAAGCGTCGACCTCCGGGATTTCGGCGGCGATTTCGGCCCGGTAGCGCTGGGAGAGGCAACCGGTCACGATTACGCCGCGGACCAGGCCCTCCTCCTTGAGCCGGACCGCGTCGAATATCTGTTCTATGGCCTCTTTTTTCGCGTCTTCAATAAAGCCGCAGGTGTTTATAATAACAATATCCGCCCGTGCAGGCTCCGGCGTGAACCGGTAGCCGCGCCGCTTCAGCATGCCCAGCATGGTTTCGCTGTCCACCTGGTTTTTGGCACAGCCGAGCGATATGAGCGCTATGGTTACGGGCATCTGCGTCCCCCTCATTCTTCGATGTTCTGGTCGGCCACAAGCCGTAAGGCCGTCCGTATGTCTTCGTATCGGAAACCGCGGCGCAGCAGCCGGTCCACCGTCTTTTTCAGTAACAGCCGGTCCGCAATTGCTGCGGGCGGCTCTTTCTCAAGCAGCTCTGCCAGAACTGCGACCGGATCGGGCGCGCACTGCGCCACCGCCGCGTCTGCCGTCTGTTTGTCCAGCCCTTTTTCATACAGGACGTTGCGCACGCGCTTAGCGCCGTATTTTTTCTGCTCAAACAGGTATTTGCACAGCGCGCCCGCATACCGCTGGTCGTCCACCAGCCCCTGCTCCACGGCGTAGGCCACGGCGCCTGCCGCATAGCGCGGATCGATTCCGCCCCGCACGAGTTTCCCATACAGCGTCTTTTCCGACTGGTCGCCGTAGGAGAGCAGTTCCAGCGCCCTGTTTTTGGCATAGAGCCGCTGCTGACCGTCCATGGCGGCGGCCAGCGCTTCGCAGGGGATCTCTTCGCCGGGCCGCAGATTGTGCAGGTAAAGTATTTCCTCATAGGCGGAAAAGGCAAATTCTCCGTCGATAAAGACGGAGAATAGCTTGCGCTTGCCCTGCCTGATGTCGGTAACGCGCATTATTCAAAGTCGTCCGCTGAAATAATGACGCTGGTCTTTCCGGCGGGCTCGGCCGCGGCGGGAGCTGCGGGCGCTTTCGGCGCGGTCTTCGGGGCCGCTTTCGCAGCTGCGGGCTCAGGCGCCGCGATGGCCGCGCGGATCAGGTCGGCAATCTTTTCCGCCAGCGCCGGGTCGCTTTTCAGCAGTTCCTTGACATTGTCCCGGCCCTGTCCGAGCCGTTCGCCTTCAAAGGAGAACCACGCGCCGCTCTTGTCGATGATATTCAGCTTGACGCCAAGGTCGAGAATTTCGCCCTCGCGGGAAATGCCGGTGCCGTACATAATGTCGAACTCGGCCTCCTTGAACGGCGGCGCGACCTTGTTCTTCACGACCTTGACGCGGGTGCGGTTGCCGACGCCCGCGCCCGCCACCTTGATCTGTTCGATCCGGCGCACGTCGAGCCGGACGGATGCGTAAAACTTCAGCGCGCGGCCGCCCGTGGTCACTTCGGGGTTGCCGAACATGATCCCCACTTTTTCGCGCAGCTGGTTGATGAAAATAGCGATACAGTTGGATTTGGAAATGGCGCCGGCGAGCTTGCGCAGCGCCTGGGACATGAGCCGCGCGTGCAGGCCGACATGAGAATCGCCCATTTCGCCTTCAATTTCCGCGCGGGGCACAAGTGCCGCGACCGAGTCGACCACGATAATGTCCACTGCGCCGCTGCGCACGAGCGCGTCGGCAATTTCCAGCGCCTGTTCGCCCGTGTCGGGCTGGGAGACGAGCAGGTCGTCCACATGTACGCCCAGGTTTTTCGCATAGGCGGGGTCGAGCGCGTGTTCCGCGTCAATAAACGCAGCGGTGCCGCCCGCCTTCTGGCATTCGGCGATGGCGTGCAGCGCGACCGTCGTTTTGCCCGAGGACTCCGGGCCGTAGATCTCGACGATGCGGCCGCGCGGGAACCCGCCTACGCCAAGCGCGAGGTCGAGCGACAGCGAGCCGGAGGAAATGTGCTCCATCGGCCTGTCCGAATCGGCGCCCAGGCGCATGATCGCGCCCTTGCCAAACTGTTTTTCTATCTGCGAAAGAGCCGTTTCCAATGCCTTTGTTTTATCATCCATGTAATGACGTCCTCTCTGAATTATTCCGTTCGCGTTTCAGGCGGAAAAATCCCGCCTTCGTCTGTCTATCATTATACGCGAAATTGACAAAAAAAGCAACATTACAGCCGCTGAAACTTATGGAATTACAGAATATGCCGTACTTCGCGCGGCGTCAGCCGTCGGCATGATCTTGCCATACAAAGGGAACGACCGTCCCGCCGCGCAACACGCGGTATCGGGTCTTTACAAGCCGAAGCATGGGTATGTCGCTGTCCGAATCCGAGTAGCCGACGCTTGATTCATAGTCGATTTGCAGCCCGTTTTGTTCCAAAAACGCGCGTATGCGCCGCACTTTTTCTTCGCCGCGGCAGTTTGGTCCGAGAATACGGCCGGTATAGCCGCGCCCGTCGCGCTCCACTTCGGTTCCGAGCAGCGCGTCGGCGAACCCGCGCTCTACGAAGGGACGCATGTAACAGGCGGCCGACGCCGTTACAAGCAGGATGTAATAGCCCTCCTCCCGCGCGCAGCGCAGCCGTTCCATGGGCTGTGCAAGCGACCGGGCGAGGATTTTCCGGTCAAAGAAATCCGCAAAATCCGCGTCGTGAAACCGCCGCAGGGGCGCGTAGAATATGCGCTTAACACGTTCGACCGGCAGAAGTTTCAGCGCGTAGAGCAGTCCGGCGAAAGGGATCACGGGCAGCCAGAGCCAATAGACGGGCCACCTGCGCGCGCCGTAAAAATACAGAGCGAACAGACTGTCGCCCCGGACGAGGGTTTTGTCAATATCAAACAGCGCAAATTTCCGTACCACTTGCAGCCTCCGGTTTTTATATTTTTTCTATCATATCATGCAAAGACGCCTGTTTCAATCTCAAATTGTGAATTCGGTTCGTAAACCGGCGCAAAAAAACGGGGGGAGCAAGTCCCCCCGCGCGGCGTCAGGCCGCCTGTGCCGGTAGTTTCTTTTTTCGCATGCGCCGCTGTTTGATTTCCAGCGTAATCCAGGCGGCGACGGGTATGCCGAACATAAAAAATCCATTGAGAAACGGGTAGTAGATTGTATAGCGGAACATCTCGTCTGTGTCGGTGAAAAAGATATAGGAGGCGAACAGGATAATCAGTGAAATCGGGACAACCAGTACGCGCTTGTCCTTTATTTTGAACAGCATGTTCAACCCGTCTCTGAGGAACATGATGCAGGCGCTCAGCTTGATCAGATTGATCAGTATAAAGTGGACGGCCAGCAGGACCTCGATGCGCTGAAAGAACGGCGCGATATTGAGAACCGACAGCGCCATATAGGATGGGTAGTACAGCTCCTGGATTGCAAATTCGCCCAGTACGCAGATATTGACGGCGTATCTTGCGGTGATGATGACTATGGAGATTGCAAGGGAGATAAACAGGGATTTGGCGAACCCCTTGCCGCTATGCATCCGTTTGAAAAAGGAGAACATCAGTAGAATATTGCAGAAGGGCGAGACGAACAGTGAATAAGCGCCGGTCAGCACGGGAGCGGGCCCGTTTTCCATAATGGGCAGAAGCTGGGATGGGCTCAGGCGCATAAAGTAGAAGGAGAAGCTCAGAAGAATGGTGAGTACAATCAGCGGGCCCACAAGGTTGATGAAGCGTCCGAACGCATGGACGGAAACTTTGCAGATAAATATGCAGACGATGGTGAATACGATGGAGAATACAAAGTCCACGTTTTGGTTGCGCGTCGTCGTGGCGACGAACTGCGACATGTATTCCGTAATGAGCGTTGAATAGAATGTCATGCACAGGATGAGGAAAATTCCCAGAATCCGTCCGGCAACAGGGCCGAACGCGCTTTCAATGATCTCGAACAGATCCATGCCGGGCCGCAGCCTGATGATCCGGATGAGAATCATATAGAAGAATACTGCGGCGACGCCTGCAATGAGAAAAGCCAGCCAGCTGTCCACGCCGGCGATTACGTTATATCCTAAAATAAGCGTGTTGGACGAGATGATACAAAAGTGCGTGACCATCATCTGGAAGTTGGACATTTCACTTTTCATGGATGAGGCCTCCTGTTATTTTGTCGAGAAAATCTATGATATATACGGCGGGGGAGTCGCCGCGTTCCGGGAACAGGCCCCAGATAAGCAGCGCGGACGCTATCGCGATCATGCACCAGTACAGGACCCGTCCTTCCCGGACCGTCTTTAGCTGGGCATGGTCGAACCAAAGGGTGATCCCAAACACGACGAGTATAGCCGATACCATGCCGATGCTCATTTCTGTTCCCCCTCTGCCTTTCCGTATGATAGGATTTCAATCAGGGGCCGTATGGTAACCACAGCGTTGTCCTTTACCATTTTGCTGGGGTTTTCCAGCAGCTTGTATTGTTTGTTTTTCTGAACGCGGTAGATATTTGCAAGCCCCATAAAATCGGCGTCGATCTCCTCAAAATACGTCTGAGTCAGGTCATCAAAATGTTTGAACATATCGTCGTAGATCATCTGAAGCTGTTCTTCCTTGCTCGCCTGCCTGCGCGCGTGGATCAGGTCGAGTTTAAGGTGTATGTCGTATATGAACTCGATTTTGCCGTCAGACTCCTCTACTTTTACCGTTGTCTTGCTGCTCTGCACTTCATAGGAGAAGTCCGTATCGATCAAAACGCCCTGATCCAGCTGCCCCTTGCTCATAATATAGTAATTTGTCTGCTTGTCGTCCAGTTCGCCGGCCAGTTTAAAGTCGCTGAAAACCGCGCTGCCGTTGGGCTGCAGAAGCGTTTCATCGCCGATCTGCACCATTTCGATCAAGGGTATGACGCCGCTTTTGCTGGGACTGCACAGTTCATCGTACAATTCAAATGTGGGCATGTCCACGCACATGCTTTCCTCCTTGGCCGCGTTTACCGTGTCGCGCAGGCCAAAGGAGAGAATGGTATAAGCGGGTTGCTTCGCTTCGAACATTTCTTTTGCCGTCGGCGTATCCGCAAGATAAATGGGGATGGAAATCCGTATTTCATCTTTGCGTATAATATACTGGATCAGCTCCTCGATGCCGTCCCGGGCAACGTCGCGGCTTATGAGGAAAAGCGCTGCGTGCGCCCAGTAGAGCGGCCGGCCCACAAGCGTAAGCAGCTTTTCGTTCGCAATGGCCAGGGATTCGCCGACTGAGGTGAAGATGGAGGAGGTTGCCGAAGAGCTGCTGTCGTGGGAGGACACGTTTATGACCTCTACCGTGAGCATGGTATTGCCCTGCTCGTCATAGTCCAGCGCCGCGCCGGCGACTATGCCCAGCGATTCCAGTTCGTCTGCTACTGCGCAGCCGCTTAAGGGCGCGAGCATTGCAAGAATCAGCAGCAGCGCACATCCTCTACTTATCCGCTTGTTCATCAAAGTCAGCCTTTCTTTTGAGGGATACGTTTAGTCGCCTGAACAGGGAACGATAGTTCTGAAAGTTCCAGGGCGCACGGATCAGCGTGTCTTTGAGCTGTTTGAACGTAAGGGGCAGCAGATCCATGCTGTAGTCTATGCCGAACGAGCTTGTCCGTCCGATCTCAAGCAAAATCAGAACGATCCCGAACATCCAGCCGAAGATGCCGAGTATGGCGGACAGGCCCAGAATCATGAACTGGCAGACGAGGGTAGAGGATTTGATCTTGCTGTTGATCAGCCCGGTGATGGCGGTGAGTGCGATAACGATCACCAGCGGCGCGCTCACAAATTTTGCCTGCACGGCGGAATCGCCCAGCACCAGCGCGCCGACAATGCTCAGGGAAAGGCCGAAGGAGGGGGAAAGGCGGATGCTGGCGTCCCGGAGTATTTCGTATGCGACCATGAGCAGCACGGTTTCCAGCAATATGGGGAAGGGCACGCCGGAGCGCGCCGCTGCGATGCTGACGAGCAGCTTTGTCGGAATCAGTTCGGGATTGAAAGTCAGAAAGGCCACGTACAGGCCCGGCGCGCTGACAGAGATAAAGAAGCACAGGATGCGCAACATCCTCCCGAAGGAACTTACAATGAAGTTCTGCGAGTAGTCCTCGCTGCTCTGGAAATACTCTATAAACAAAAACGGCACGGTAATCACGGTCGGGCAGCCGTCGAGAATCAGCGCGACCCGGCCCTCCAGCAGTTTTGCGGCGACCGTGTCGGGGCGCTCGCTGATACCGATCGTGCCAAAAGGCGACATGGGGTTGTCGCAGATGCGT
>USJY01000022.1 GCA_900555065.1 uncultured Eubacteriales bacterium | reverse complement strand
CGCCGCAAAGCTGCTGAAACTCGACAGGCGGCGCGGCCCGGTGTTTTTTATTTTGCTGGGCATGTCGAACGTGACGTATATGGGCCTGCCCCTGTGCGTCGCCCTGTTCGGCGAACAGCTGGGCCAGCTCGGCGTGGCGCTTGTCTCTCTGGCCGGGCATATCGCCATGTGGACGCTGGGCGTGTACCTGATGGGCCGTTACAGCGCGGAACCGGGGAAGAAGGGCTTTCGCCTTAAAGCGGCGTTTACGCCCGTCACCGTGGCGATCCTGGCCGCCATCGTTTTGAAAGTCGCGGGCCTGCGCCTGCCCGATCTCGTCTACGCGCCGCTGCATACGCTCGGCAATGTAACGCCGCAGCTCGCCCTGGTCTATATCGGCGTCATCATCGCGACTTCGGATTTTTCCGTCGTCTACAAAAGCCGTGAAGTGCCGATTTTTCTCTGCATGAAGCTGTTGCTGCTTCCGCTGCTGTTCGGCCTTGTCATGAACTTGCTGGGCCGGCTCTACTTGCCGGAAGACTACCGCCAGCTGCTCATGATCGAGTATTCCACCTCCGCCATGATCTCGCTCACTCCCTTTTTCCGGGAGTACGGGTATGACGACGACTTTGCCGGCCAGCTTGTATTCACGAGTATTGCGCTCAATATTGCGACTTTGCCGCTTATCATGTTTGTAAACAGCCTCTACTGAAAATCCCGCCGGTATCCCGCGGCGTCTGTCGATCGGGAATCCTCCGCGTGCGTACGACCATGCGGAGGATTTTTTTATTTCAAACGGCTGGCAGTGAACGGTTTGCCAAAACCATATGCCGAGGGCAAACGCACAAGAGAAGGCGCTCTGCGCCGCCCTGCGGCGCGGTCCTCTCCATGTCGGAACGGCTGACACAGCGTTTTCGTTCAGGAAGTAGTTTTGCGCGCGCCGCGCCTTCCCGGCGGGCTTTTGATAGGGTCGGCGTACGCCTTGCCGCCCTGTTTAGCCGTCCTGCGCCCAATGCGAATCCAGGTAGGCGAGCAGCGCCGGCCGCGCATTCTCGACCCGGTCCTCCATCACGGCGCGCAGCAGCGCACGCAGCGCCCTGCCCGTCTCCCGCTGCGGCACATGCCCGGCGAGGTCCCCGCCGCGCAGCGCAAGATCGGACAGGCGCACGCAGTCGCCCGCGTCCATCACTGCGGCGAGGCATGCGCCGTCCTGTCCGGTCAGCCGCCACAGCAAAAGCAGGCCGGGCAGCAGACTGGGTTCCAGCGCGCCGGCGCATATGCGGGCCTGCAAACGCGTCTGCGGCGGCGCCTGACGGAATGCTTCGCAGAGCGTTCCCGCCCGGCGCGCAAGCATCTTCGGCAGGCGCATGGCGGCGAGCGCCGCATACGGTTCCGGGCAGCGGTCTGCGAGCAGTGCGAGAGCCGCCTCCAGATTCCCGCCCGTCCCGTCGAGCGCGGCGGCAAAACGTTTGGAATCGCCTCCCGTTATGGAAAATCCGGGTACAACCTGCGCAAGCAGATCCGGGAACCCGGCTGTCTTTGTCCCGGCCCGTCCCGTTTTAAGCAGAGCGGACAGCTCGGTCCATTTCCGCTCGGCGGACACCCTTCCCAGCCGCGCCGCCTGGCGCCGCATGGCCTGCGCCGTGTTCGCTTCAATTGTAAAATCAAGCTGCGCCGCCAGCCGCAGCGCGCGCAGCAGCCGCAGCCCGTCCTCCGCAAACCGCCTGTCCGGATCCCCCACGCAGCGGATCCTGCGCGCCGAAAGATCGGCTTTGCCGGAGAATGGGTCGCACACCCGGCCGTCCGCATCCATCGCCATGGCGTTTACGGTAAAATCCCGGCGCGCAAGGTCCTCGCACAGGTCGCCGGTGAATTCCACCGCATCCGGCCTGCGCCCGTCGCTGTACGCGCCGTCCCTCCTGAACGTCGTGATTTCGTACGTCTTGCCGTCGTATATAACGCCGACCGTGCCGTGCGCCGCGCCTGTGTCGTATGTGCGCAGGTCCGTAAAGACGGCGCGGGTCTGCGCCGGCACGGCGCTGGTCGCAATGTCGTAATCGTGCGGCGTCGCGCCGCGCAGCATATCCCGCACCGCGCCGCCCACGATGTAGGCGCCGTAGCCGCGCGCTTGCAGCCGCGTCAGCAGTATACGCGCGCCGCCGTCGAGTTTTTTGCGCATGGCCAGTCCCCCTTTGCTTTTATTATAGAATGGTTTTTTGCATAGAACAAGCAAAAAGGGATTGTATCTTTACAAAACAGGCGCTATAATGTCTGTACAACACAAAAATTAATTGGGGAGGCATATATGGAAACACAGTTTTTCGACGTATTCGTCACAGAAGGCGAAAACCCGACTTTTGCGTACCGAACAGGCCTTACCACTTATACCGAGGGCCTGCGCGACGGCATTTTTACCGCCCTGGGCTGGAACGGCGCGGGGTATATGGCGCTGGCGCAGGACGGATACGACCCCACCATCCTGAACCCGGCGGACTATATCGCGCCGCAGGCGTTCGAGCTGGAGCTCGACGGCCAGTCGCTCATGTCCCACTGGGCGTATGAGGGTTTGGAACGGCTCGAAGGCAAAGACAACCTCACTGTCAAGATCACGCTGCGCCACACCGTCCGCCCCGTGACGGTCCGGGTCTGCACCCTGCTCGACGGTTCCTGTGTATTCTCCCGCTGGCTGGAGATCGAAAACCGGTCCCAGTCGCCGGCTGCACTTGGCAGGCTCGCCGTGCTCAGCGGCGGGCTGGAGACGACGCTTCGCTGGCAAAACCATATAAAGGATCAAAATGCCGGCAGTCCCTATCGGCTGGGTTTTTTTGAGTACACGAGCCATATGCACGAGGGCATGTTCCGCTGGCACGAAGTGCCCAACGCCACATACAGCTTTGGCGGCCGGTATTCCCGCCTGCGTTACCGGCATCCCTTCTTCGTGCTGGAGAACCGGGGCAAGGGCACCTGCTTTATCGGACAGCTGGCCTATTCGGGCGGTTACAAGTTTACGTTTGACGTCAACCATGAGAATTACGGCCTTGCCACGGAACACAACCACTGTTACATGGGCTTTGCGGCCGAGACGGATGGACTCAAGCCTCAGCGCGTGCTTGCTCCCGGCGAAACGGTCAGCTCGCCCGAGCTGCTGATCGGCATGGTCAACGGCGATATGGATATGGCGGTAAACGGCATGCACGCCCATATCCGCAAAAGCGTCATGATGCCGCAGGCCCGCGGCCGCGGCTGCTGGATTGAGACGGCGGGCGGCGGTGAAATCAATCTGGATAAGGAGTGCGTGGACCGCTGCGCCGGACACGGTTACGATATTTTCTATATTGACGCGGGCTGGTATTTCCCCCAGGGATACGACTGCCTGGCCATGACCGGCAGCTGGGAAGTGGACAAAGACCGCTATCCCAACGGCATCCGCGAGCTGCGCGACTACTGCCATGAAAAAGGGCTGCTGTTTGGTCTCTGGATGGAGCCGGAGCGTATCGGCAGCCTGTCCCCGGCGGCAAAAACCCACGGCGATTTTGTCACAAAGGGCTATAACGACAAAAACAACGGCGGCTACCCGGAACAGGGCGTCGGCGGGCTGGTCGACCTCTCCAGGCCTGAAGCCGCGCAATGGGTCGAGGACGAAATGGCGAAAATGATCGAGCAGTCTGGCGTCGATATGTTCCGGCTCGACTTTAACCATGTGTACAACGCGCCCTACTCCTATAACCTGCGCGACGGCTACCTTGAAAACGCCGATTACCGCTACAACGAAAACTTCGCGGCCATCATGCGCCGCCTGCGCGAGCGCTTCCCGGACGTAATCTTTGAAAACTGCGCATCTGGCGGCGGCCGGACCGACCTTGGCGCGGTCAAGTACTTCTCGCACACCTGGGTCACGGACAATCCGGTCTCTCCGCGCTCTTTTGATATCACCAACGGCATGACGATGTGCCTGCCCCCGGAGCTGATCGACCGGCTTATCACCACCATGGGCGCGCACTCCATGGCCGACCTGGACTTCCAGCTGCGGCAGATGCTGTTCGTGCGTCCGACGGCGCATCACGGCCATGGCATCGGCACGCCGATGGACGCAGTCGAGAACCCGCAGCAGCAGGCGCGGATCTGGCATTTCATGGATCTGTATAAGAATTTTGTTACGCCCTTTATCGAGACTTCCAAGATCTACCACCACACCCCGGCCCTGGACGGCGAGGACTCGCGCGGCCTGGGCATCCTGGAACTCGTGGCGGCGGACAGCAGCCGCGCCATGCTCGGCGTGTTCCGCCTCGCCGACGGCGGCGACGACGGCCTGACCGTGCGCTTTAAGGGGATCGATGCTTCAAAGCGCTACCTTGTGCGTACCGACAACGCCGGCGAGCAGTTTGAGCTGGACGGCCGCGTCCTGAAGTATGAGGGTCTGCGCCTTGCGCCCGGTACGAGCCTGACGAGCGAGCTGATCCTGCTCACTGCGCTTTCCTAGAGGCGAACGGGCCCCTGCGCAGGGCCTTTCTGCCCCCTGGCGGGGCAGTTCCTGTGGGAGTTTGGAACGAAAAGAGCGGACCTCGGCGGCGGCGAAGGTCCGTGGGGCTGCCCGTCCCCCGTCCATTGCCTAGCGGCGGGAGCGTTCGCCCCTGTCCGCCGCCGGGCTGTCCGCGCCGCGGTTTTCTGCCCATGTTCCCCGCTTGGCGGGGAACATGGGCTATTTTTTGCGCGCGCGCAATTACTGTTGCCGCGCGCACGGCGGCAGACGGCGCCCGCGCCTGCCCGCGGCTGCCTGCGGCGTATGCCCCGACACGCCGGCTGCGCCGGAAAGACGCGGGGCGGCGGTGTCCGCGCCGGCCTGTCAATTCTATTCGGGTTTGTAGGCCTCTTGTTGACATTCCGCAGAAAATCGGTTATAATAACCGCGATAAAACCGCCACCGGGTGGGAAATGCACTGGCATTCGTCGCACATCGTAAGGTCTTTGAAGATGTGCGAACGGGTGCTTATTTTTTTTGTAAATAAGGAGGCATACATATGTTCAGGAAACTCTGTGCGGCGAGCCGTTATTTTACAAAAGGGGAAAAGGGATTGTGGCTTGTTTCGGTATCGTGTATCGTACTGTTCTTTTTCATTTTTGACCGAAAAAACATACTGACGCTGTGCGCGTCCGTCATCGGCGTGACCGCGCTGATCTTCAATGCAAAAGGCAATCCGTTCGGGCAGTTTCTGATCGTTGTATTCAGCGCGTTATACGGCATGATATCCTATGCATTCGCCTATTGCGGCGAAATGATAACATATTTGGGCATGACGGCGCCCATGGCTGTTTTCGCATGGATCACATGGTAGAAACATCCGTATGACGGGAACCGGGCGGAGGTCCGGATAAACCGGCTGAAAGGCCGGGAAATTCTGTGGATGGCCGTCATGGCCGCGCTTGTCACATTTGTTTTTTACTTCATACTCGACGCATTTCATACGGCGAACATGGTGCCGAGCACAATTTCTGTCACAACGAGCTTTGTCGCCGTCTGGCTGACCTATAAACGCAGTCCCCTGTTCGCGCTTGCCTATGCGGCGAACGATATTGTGCTGGTCGTACTCTGGGTCCTGGCTTCGCTGACGGATATATCGTATATATCCGTAACAATATGCTTTCTCATATTTCTTGTCAACGACGTCTACGGCTTTGTCAACTGGCTGAAAATACAGAAGCGGCAGGAAAGAACGCTGGAAGCCGGCGCAGGGGCGCAACATGGTGAATTGTAAATTTTTTTATGATTTTTCATTGATAAAATATTGCAATTCGCGAGGTATTGTGGTATCGTAAATTGTCATATCCAATAAAAAGGAAAGGAGGGAACCGTATGTTTTCAAAACGTCCTGACGGTAACCTTTTGAAGAACCTGGACCCGTTTTCCAAAATCGTGCCTTATATTATGTACCACAGGAACGACGCGACCAATATGATGTTTGAGGAAGTCGACTGCAGGCCGATGGACGAGTATATCCGGGCGCAGGCGGCGGCCGGTGTGACGCGCACATATATGCAGATTCTCATCGCCTCCATGGTACGCACGATGTACCAGCGTCCGCAGCTCAACCGCTTCGTCATCGGCGGCAAGACATACCAGCGCAACAGCATCGTGGTGTCTTTTGTAGTACACCGCTCCCTGCGCGGCACATCCGAGGAAACGACGATTAAGCTGCATTTCAGGGGCGATGAAACTCTTGCGGAGATTGCGGACAAAATCGCCGCTGCCATCGACGAGACCGTGCAGGAGGGCAACCAGAACGCCACCGACAAACTCGCGAAGATCGTCACGTCCGTACCATATTGCATTATCTGGTTCATTGTGAAATTCCTCAGCCTTCTGGACAGGCATAACCTCATGCCCGGAGCCGTCGTCGAGGCAAGCCCCTTCCACTCGTCGTTTTTCATCACCAACCTGAAATCTCTCGGGATAGACACGATTTTCCACCATATTTACAACTTTGGTACGACGAGCCAGTTCATATCGCTGGGCAAGGAGAAGTACAAAGCGGTCGTAGTGGGCAAAGAGCGTGTGGAAATCAAAAAAATTCTGCAGCTCGGCATTGTGACCGACGAGCGCATCTGCGACGGTCTGTATTACGCGCGTTCGACCAAGCTTATGAAAAAGTACATCCATCACCCGGCCATGCTGGAAGAGCGTCCCGCGCCGCCCAAGCAGTGACCGCCCGCCATGCAATGCCGGCGCCCGCCGGTTTTACAGATATTCCGCCCTTTCGCTGCGCTGCAGCGGAAGGGCCGTTTTAGGTTTCGGGTCAAAAAAACCGCCCTGAACGCCCGCGTTTTTGATACGGATGACAAGTTTACGGCAATTTTCAACAAACTATTGTTTTTTGTGCCTATTTATGGTATCCTGTATTAAAAGTGGGAGCTTAATTCTTGCTGTATTGAATTTTACGGTATAGGAGCGTGGCACGAGTGGCGGAAGAGCAATTATTTCGTTCGGCAATCGGTGGATTTAATAAAGAAGACGTCATTGAGTACATAGATGGAATCAACCGCGCTGCAGCGGAGAACCAGGACTGGTTCGACCGGCAGTCCAAGGCGATGGCGGAGACGATTAAGCGGCTGACGCAGGAGAACAACTCGCTCAAGTCCGCGGCGACCAGCAACGCGCAGGAAGTCAGCCGCCTGCAGGAGGAGCTGCGCCGTCTGCAGGACGAAGCGCAGGCCGGCGGCCACTCGGATCAGGAGGTCGCGGATCTGAAGCGCCAGCTTGCGGAGCAGTCGGAGGCGCTGGAGGAGTCGGAGCGCCGGTTCAACGCAGTCATTGAGCGCGGGGACGGCGATGCCGTGCTCGCTGAGAAATACCGTGCGCTGGAGGCGGACCACAAATCATTGCAATCGGCGTATGCCGAGCTGAAGGCGCAGTCGCCCGCGGCCGATCTCTCCAAGCAGGAGCAGATGGCCAACGCCCTGCTGCGGATGCGCGACGAACTGCGCGCCGCTACAGACAGGGAGACCGCGCTGGAGCAGCAGTTGCAGTCGCTGCGCGACCGCATGGCCGCGGCGGCGGAAGAGGGCGGGCTCCCCAAAGCCGCGCTCGATTCGGTCAAGGTGGAATCGGAACAGCAGGTGCGCATGATCCAGGAAGAGTATGACGCGCTCAAGGCCGACACGGACCAGAAACTCCAGAAGGCCCAGGCGGCGCTGATCGAGGCCAAGAACCGTATCGACGGGCTGGAGGCCCAGGTCGCGGAGGCAAACGCCTCTGCGGACGCGCTCACAAAACGCCTTGCGGACGCGCAGGCCGCGCCGGATAACAGTGCGGAGCTGGAACGCCAGCTCGAGTCCCTGCGCGCACAGACCGCGCTGCAGGTGGAGCAGGCCCAGACCGAGACTTCCAAGGCCCAGGCTGAACAGGCCAAAGCCGAAGCGCTGCTGGCAAAGGAACAGGCGCAGCACGCGCAGCTTGAAGCGGAACTGGCCCAGGCCGAGCAGAAGGCTGAGAACCTGTTCAGCCAGAACAAGCTGCTGAGCAACCGGATCGCAATCATGCAGAGCGAGTCGGAGCAGGCGGCGGAGAAGGAGACGGACAGGCTGGAGCTGGAGACGAAACTGCGCGAAGCGCAGGACAAAGCCGTCATGCTGGAGGCGGAAAACAACCGTCTGCAGTCGCTCAACGATCAGCTCAAGAAAAATGAAAACGTGCCCGGCACGGAAGAACTGCGCATTCTGTACGATAAGAGCCGGCTGTATGACGATATCAAGAACAACGTGTCCCGCCTTGTGTCGGACGCGCGCCGCAAGGCCGCGGAGTTGATTTATGAGGCGGAGCAGTCCAGCCGCCAGATCATGGCGGACGGCGTCGCGAGCCTGACGGAGATGCAGCGCCGCATTCGCGCCATGCAGGACGAGGTCCGGGAAATCCAGGCCAATTACGAGAGCGCGACTGGCAGCGTCAACACCCTGTTCAAGAACATCAGCGACACGCTGAGCATCACGGACAATCACCTCATAAGCATGCTCGGCGAAAACGGGGCGGACGCGGAAAAGCCCGCCGAGCCGGACTGGCCGCTGTAACAAAGTGACGAATCCGCCGGCTGCGAAGGGGGGAGGGAATACCCCGTTTCGCAGCCGGTTTTTCAGGGGGAATATGTGTGGAACAGGAACACCGGATCCAGGTTGAGAACCTGCGCGCCAGCGCGCCCAGCCTGCGCGCAGGGGACCGTGTCTTGCTTACGGGCACGGTCTATACGGCGCGCGACGCGGCGCACAAGGAGCTGTTCCGGCTGCTGGACGCCGGCGAACCGCTGCCGTTTTCACTGCGCGACGCAGTCATTTACTACGCCGGGCCGACGCAGACGCCCCCGGGCGGAATTATTGGCTCGTGCGGGCCGACCACTTCGGGCCGGATGGATCCATACGCGCCGCGCCTGCTCGATCTCGGCCTGTGCGGCATGATCGGCAAGGGCGAACGCGCGCAGGCGGTGAAGGACGCCGTCGTGCGCAACGGCGGCGTCTATCTGTGCGCCATCGGCGGCGCGGGCGTGCTCGCCGCCGCCAGAATCAAGTCCTGCGAAGTCATCGCGTTCGAGCACCTGGGTTGCGAATCGGTCAAGCGCCTGTATGTGGAAGACTTTCCGCTCATCGTCGGGCTCGATCCCACGGGCGGCGACCTGTTCGCGGAGGGCCGCAAGAAGTACGCCGCCGTTCTCAATCCGTAAATAAAAGTGCTGTTTAATATAAATTTTTGAAATTAAGGGAGGCAGCGCCTCTTTTCATCCCATTCGCACCAGCAGTTCTGCTTAATGAAAGAAAATATTCTTGCTGTGATGCATTCTGAAAAGGGAAATGAGATTGAAAAATCCCCTGAAATGGTAACTGCCTGTATTGATTATGGCGACTTGTGATTTTCAGACTGTTTCTGCTTGCGGTCAACATGAAATCTAAGGAATACAAAGCGAAAGTCTGTGGGCGTCACTCCATATCGTTTTAAAAAGCTTTGTACAAAGTGTTGGTCGCTGTTGTAACAACAGTTCTCTGCAATCTGGCTTATCCGCATATCCGTATTGGTAAGCAGATATTTTGCGTAGTCCATTCGGCTGGCAATAATATCTTGCTTTATTGACGTGTTGAATACCGCTTTGTAGCTGTAGTAAAATTGTCTGCGGCTGAGTCCGGATGCAGATATGATTTCCTCTATATTCCATTTTTTATATGGCTGGTTATATATATCTTCTCTCAGCTTGTAAAACGGATGTATTTTCTGCATAGTTTCCTTTTCGGCAATAGCCCTTTTTGCCACAAGAAAAAATATTTGCCCGTAATGCCCCAGTATGTCGCGGTAACTGGCTTGCTGCTTCATTTCCTCGCTCTTCATTGTTTTTACAATGGCGGAAAGCTCATTGCAGCGCATATCTTCTGTATATTCCGGAATATCTGCGACCTTTTCCCTGTAACAAAAATAATTTGCAAATACAGGGCTATCAAGGGCTGTAACCTCCATAGCGCTTCCTTTGTTTACAAGTATAAGGCAGTCGGGGAAAACCTTGTATTCTTTTTCTGCAAGCTTTATTCTACAATTGGATTTAATTATATATACCGAATCATACGCCCTGTTTTCCAGCAAAATTTTTCCATTTTTTTCGCATAGAATACTGTTGTATCCTATATTATATATATTCATTTTATCACCAAAACCATTGTAAACCAAGTTGTTCTCTGATTCAACAGGCTTTGCACAATTTCTTAATTAATTATCGCTTTTGTGTAATTGAATTGATGTGAAAAATATTTTATTATTAAACCGATAGCGCTTCCGGTCAGCGCTTTTGGCGTATGTTTTTTATAATGGAGGGAGAAGTTTATGAAAAAGACAAAGAGTTTTCTTGCTCTGGCGCTTTGCTTTTGTATGATACTGGGGCTCCCGGCCCTGTCGAACGTGTTTGAAGGCATAAGCTTAGTGACCATAGCAGAAGCGGCAGACGAGTTTACTCTTGATAGAGTAGAAGTACAGAGTGATGATAAAACTCTGCTGTTGTACTTCTCAGATCCTGTTGGTAACACCTGGACCAGTGATATACAGACTTGGTCTTCCATTCGAATAGTAGATGAGAATTATAA